>NZ_CP045409.1 GCF_009363715.1 Roseovarius sp. THAF9 | reverse complement strand
GCAGGACATGAGCCAGCTCAGGGACCTCTACGGCGAACGCGCGGGCACGTTCATTGCCAATGCCGGGGTGCAGCAGGTCTTCGGGGTGAATGATTTCGAGACGGCCAAGTGGCTAAGCCAGATGATGGGTCAGGAAACTGCCGGATTCCAGACCGACAGCTTCAAGCCCGGTGACGGTCCCAGCTTCAGCAACAACCTCACGGGCCGCGACCTGCTCACCCCCGATGAAATCATGCAGCTCCGCCCGGAAAACCAGCTCCTGCGCGTGCAGGGGCAAGCCACCGCCGTCGCCCAAAAGCTGCGCTATTACGCCGATCCCGAGTTCAAGGGACTGTTTGTCCCGCAGGACCAGTAATCTGAAGGACGCCTCCCGATGCCAGACCAACCCGACCTCCCCGACGATGATCTGCGCGAAACGCTCGATCTCATGGCAACTGCTGTCGCCAGCATGTCCGACAGGATCGACGATCTGACCGCCGTGGCGGACAAGCAGATCAAGGTCGCGACAGAAGCGCGGATCGCGGCCTTCGCCGCACGGGACCAAACCAATCCGAAAAAATACGGGGATCTTCTGGGCCAGACCCTCGACAGCCACCTGGGCGCAACGGCAGACGCGATGACCGAGATTGTCAGACGCCTTGGCGTCCAGACGGACAAGACCATCGGGTCCTTGGCCAAATCGGAAGATGACAGGTCCACAGCCTATCGAGCGGTGTTCGAACGGGAACAGAAAGCGGCTCGCCTTAAAAGCCGCCTGCCCTGGTTTGGTCTGGGTGCATTGGTTGTGGCCCTGGTGCTGACGGTGACGCTTCCTCGTTTCTTGGCCAGCAACGCGTCCACATGTGCTGTCCTTGGGGCGTCCTGGACCACGACAACCACGGGTGTCGATGCCTGCGTGTTCTATCGACGGTGAGTGGTCATGTGATGGGGATGATCAGCTCTGCCTGAGAACTTGTGTGTTATATATGTGTTATAGAAGGTGTTACGAGAATCGCCATCTCCGCAACACACTGATTTCGTTGTTCTATTTCACTATATTTCAGCCTGCCGGTGTGTAGAGTATCGAAGAAAGGTGGGTAGACTATCGAAGAAAGGTGTGTAGAGTATCGAAGAAAGGTGGGTAGACTATCGAAGAAAGGTGTGTAGAGTATCGAATAATGCACGCCTCTGGTGGGCAGACTGTCGAATAATGGTGGGTAGATTATCGAATAATGGCACGACCCCGGAAAAGAACAGCTTTGCTACCGCAGCGGCACACTGAGCCGGACCTGTTTGTCTGTGACATCTTGGATGCCACGCCCAAGAGTGACCGCGCCTCTATGGAACACCCCCTGTTTTCGCTTTCGGTCAAAAAGGACCTGGCCGCGTTCGAGTACGAACAAGGCAACGTGAAGGTGAAGATCACGCCAGCGGCTGAGGAAGGCCGTGCAAATGTCTTCGATAGGGATATTCTGATTTATGTTTTGAGCCAACTCATGGCCGCGAAGAACGAAGGTCAGGAGATCGGTCGTCGTGTCCGGATTTCAGCCCATGATCTGCTGAAGGCCACAAACCGCCATACTACCGGACAGGCCTACGCAACGCTTCGACGTGCCCTCACCCGTCTTCAGTTTACGCAGATCGAGACGAACATTCATGATCATGGCTTAGGCGAATGGCGTTCGATTTCATTCATCACCGACGCGCGGATCGTCAAGGAGGACTCCACAGGACGCCTTCTCAGCGTGGAACTGGAAATGGGTGACTGGCTCGTCAAGGCAATCGAGAACAAGAATGTGCTAACACTTAACAAAGCATATTTTCAGCTTCGCAAACCTTTGGAGCGGCGCTTGTATGAGTTGGCACGAAAGCACTGCGGAAAGCAGGATGTCTGGCGGATCGGGCTAGATAAGCTGCAACACAAGACAGGCTCTACATCTACAGCAAAAGAGTTCAAACGCCTTGTAAAGGCGATCTGCAGGGCAGATGAGGCTCAGTCCCACATGCCCGATTATCGCTTCAGGCTTTTGCATGATGTACTGGAAATTACTCCAAAGCCCGAGTTCCTAGAGATTTACGGCGATAGCCCATCGTTCGCCTCAGATGTATCGGTGCGTTTGTCTTCTGATGCCTACGATCAGGCTCGAAAGGCTGCTCCCACATGGGATGTCTATGCGCTTGAGCAGGAATGGCGGATGTGGATGAACGACCCACCACGTCACCCGGATGCCGCTTTTATAGGGTTTTGTCGGAAATGGTATGAGCGCAAGGGCAAGGCTCCATAACACTTAACAGATACCTGATATCTGTTAAGTGTTGACAGTTATTGGTTAAGGGTTAAGGGTTAAGGGAAAATGGAGGCAGGCCATGACGCAGGTTATCAGCGTAGTGCAAGAAAAGGGCGGCGCGGGAAAAACGACACTTCTGACGGCCATCGCAAGCCTGATGGTTCAGGATGGTGCAAGGGTCGCCGTGATTGACACAGACCCTCAGCGGCACTTGGAATCGTGGGCAAAAAAAGAACAGACCGATCTCGACTGGCTATACGAAGAAGATGACGAAAAGCTTCTGCCAACCGTCAAGGCATTGAAGAAGGCTGATCCGCCGTATGACGCAATCTTTGTGGATACAGCAGGCTTCAAGTCAGCAATGGCAATGCACGCCATCGCGGCCGCCAATCTCATCCTGATACCATCGAAGGCCAACGAAGCTGACGCCAAGGGAGCCAAGCGAACCTATTCACATGTTCAAAGTGTTGCTGAGACAATGGAAAAGGAGATTCCGGCCCTGGTCGTGATGATGGACGTGGATACACAAACAAACATCACGCAGGCCATTGTCGATGCCCTCGATGCCCAGAATGTGCCTCGGCTCAACGCTATGTGCGCGCACCGGACAGGGTTCAAGGAAATGACGTCTACAGGGCAAGCCCCACAAGGATCGGCGCGTCGGTCGGCTCAGTCGGTGCTGGCGGACTTGCAGGGCAGGGGCCTCATCAGTTTCTACAGGAGCGGGTCATGGCCAAAGTCAGCGTAAACCTCGATGATGATCTGGATGCTGACAACAGCTCGAAGAAGTTGAAGGCAATGGCGGCACCTTTGCCAAGTGTCAGCAAAGCAAAATCATCTGCGATGAAGGACGCCCCGCGTGTCCAGTTCTCTTTCACGAATGTGCCAGAACCCATCAAGGAAGCTTTTGCGGCAGAGGCAACGAGGCGCGGGCTTACTAAGAAAGAACTTTTGTATGAATGTCTTAGGGCCGGAGGTATCAACATCCCTGCAACTTCAGAGATAGATGGCCGCAGGCGATAACAGATAACAGTTATCAACGAGTGTTCTTTGATCTGATAGCTTAAGCTTAACAGGCTGCTGAAGAAGTCAGCCTTGAAGGACGTTATTCTTCCCCCACGGTTTGAAGGTGGCTCTTTGCGACTGCGGACGCCGGGTCGGGTTTGCCCCCTTCGTCAGGGGGCAAGGAGTTTCGGTAGTCTGGCCAGATTGCAGGCTGCCATGGTCATTGTGAATTGGGCGCGGACCCTGTCGAGGCCGCGATGAACAGTCTGGGCCATGCCGCCCACGGTCTTGGCCCAGCCAAAGGGTTCCTCGATCTTCTTCCGGCGCCGCTGTGACAAGGCATAACCGGGATGCTGGGTGGTTCGCCCGTCGATTGCGGAACTCCGGGCCTTCTGCGCGACATGTGGCGTCACAACCATGCGCCTGAGTGCGGCAACAAAGTTGGCGCTGTCATATCCCTTGTCTGCTCCAAGCGTCAGGCGCCGGGTCGAGCCAGGGGAGTGTCGGTTGATCATCTCGAGGGCCGCCTTGCGCTCGCCGTAACCATCGGCATGGGTCAAATCGGCCTGCACGATCAGCCCGTTGCGGTTCTCCATCAGCGTATGTCCCATGAAGCACAATGTCGCCGCGGCACCCGGTGCCTTCTTGTAGAGACGGGCATCGGGGTCCGTCACAGAGATGTGGGTTGCGTTCGAGCGCTTCTGGCCCCGGAAGTTCACTGCGGCGTTGCGGATATGGCGGGGCGTGTCGGGCATCGGCTGCGTTTCTGTCTGCTGGGGCTGCGGTTCGGTGTTTGCGAAGGTCGCGTCGGCCGGTGGTGGCGGTCCGCCAGGATCATCGTCATGCGGTGGCGGCGCGCTGTTCCTGGGCTGAAAGCTCTTCATGGACGCCCACGCCTTGACCAAAGTGCCGTCTACCGAGAAGTGTTCATCCGAGAGGAGCGGACGGACCTCCGGGTGCGCCAGGATCGCCGCCATCAGCTTGCGCGACATGTCGGTCGTCAGCAGCCGATCGCGGTTCTTGGTAAACACCGTAGGAACCCAGACCGGATCGTCGATGCCAAGGCCGACGAACCACCGAAACAGCAGGTTATAGTTCATCTGTTCCATCAGCTGCCGTTCCGAGCGGATCGAGAACAGGAGCTGAAGAAGGCTCGCACGGATCAGTCGCTCCGGCGCGATGGAGGGGCGGCCAAAATCGGTGTAGAGCGCGGCGAACTCGGCATCCAGGCTGGCCAGCGCGTCATTGACGACCCGACGGATCAACCGCAGCGGATGACGATCCGGAACCCGCTGCTCAAGATCAACATAGCTGAACAGCGACCCGCTTGCCTCGTCCGTCCCACGCATCGCCACCTCCTGCTGCCGCTGCCATGCCGGAAGTGAATCATGTTCTCATAACCGCGTCGAGGGCCGACTTTTTCAGCAGCCTGTTAATCATCCCAATAATCTGCGCCTCGGTAAAACGGCTCTTTCGCATATGTTTGCTCCTTCATGGTTGAGCAAACTCTACATTAAAGTGAGGGATCTCGCGGGGGGCAGGTCAGTCGCTTGGCGGCCATGGTTGTTCTTCGGTTAAGGTTTGGTTTGCGGACCCAACTTTGACCGAGGAGAACGACCATGACCAAGAACAGTCTGTCAGATACTGCCGCACTGCGTGCGCTTTTGTCGGAGTCATCTGACAGCAACCTGCTTGCCGAGATGCTCGGGTTCGTCGCCGACCGCCTCATGGCGCTGGATGTCGATCAGCTCTGCGGTGCCAGCGCGCACGAGCGAAGCAGCGACCGCATGAACCATCGCAACGGATACCGGTCCCGAGCTTGGGAGACGCGTGCAGGAAGGGTCGACGTAAAGATCCCAAAGCTGCGTAAAGGCAGCTACCTGCCCGAGTTCCTTGAGCCCCGCCGGGCGGCGGAGAAAGCCATGACGGCCGTCATTCAAGAGGCCTATGTTCAGGGCCTATCGACGCGCTCCGTGGATGATCTGGTCAAGGCGATGGGAATGACTGGCGTATCGAAGAGCCAGGTCTCGCGGCTCTGCGGCGAAATTGATGAACGCGTCGATGCATTCCTGAACCGCCCGCTGGAAGGCGAATGGCCCTATCTCTGGCTTGACGCGACTTACATCAAGGTCCGCCGCGGCGGTCGGATCGTCAGCGTCGCTGCCATAGTGGCCGTGGCGGTTAATCTGGATGGACGCCGCGAGGTTCTGGGCATCGCTGTCCAGCCCAGTGAGGCCGAGGTCTTCTGGGACGAGTTCTTGCGTTCTCTGGCCGATCGCGGACTGCGCGGCACCCGTCTAATCATCGCCGACGACCACAAGGGACTGAAAGCCGCCGCCGCAAAGGTGCTCGGTGCGACAGTCCAGCGCTGCCGCGTCCACTTTATGCGCAACGCACTTGCCTGCGTCGGCAAGAAGGACAAGCCCATCGTCACTGCGGCGCTCCGGACGGCCTTCGACCAAGACACGCTCACAGCTTCGAAAGAGCACTGGGCCAAGTTGCTCGACGCCTTCGAACCGCGGCATGCCAAGCTTGCAGAGCTGATGCGCCGTGCGGAGGATGACGTGCTGGCCTACAAGAGTTTCCCCCGCGAGCACTGGGTCAAGATTCACAGCACCAACCCGCTTGAACGCCTCAACAAAGAGATCAAGCGGCGGACCAACGTCGTCGGGATCTTTCCCAATGAAGCCGCAGTCACACGATTGGTCGGAGCACTGATGCTGGAGCAAAATGATGAATGGGCGATCACGCGGCGCTACATGACACTGGAAACCGTCGCCGCCATTTGCGACACTACCCCAATGGACCCGGCGACAATCGCCGCCCTGTAACTGCGGCCAAGCCAAGGCCGAAGAACAAAGTTACACCATTCCTTGGGACACTATCGCGTTCTTGAATTCAAGGGCTTTCGGCATGAGGATCTTATGAAGATGGCGGCCGAGGCAGGTGTCCCAGAAGCCGACCAAGAAGGCGTCGTCGCATACGTGGCTGAGCAACTCGCGGGCCTACATGAGGGCAACGTTATCCGCTATCGCCTCAAACCGAGCGATCTCGACGGCGTCACACTCCCTTGATCTGCTTCGGCAAGGGGTAGAAGATAAACCTTCGCCCCTGGTGTGCAAAGAACTTTGGCAGTTCGATAGAGCAAACGCTCAGAAACTGCAGCGTCCATGCCAGGGACCTTATTTGCGCTGGACAGCGTCTTTGCATGTTCTGCGAGGGCTGTCCTTGCACCAATCGATCCGCCCTTGCCGGATCCAGAAGTGACACCGACACTCGTTTGTCTGCCGGACCGAAGGCGAGATCGCCGGGCGTTTCAGCCAGTCTGATATGGCCGTCCACCTGGGTCTCCGGTTTTTGCTGAGGGACAGCTTAATGGTCTCGCCGCACCCGCAGGGGCAGCGGAAGCAGGCCCATTTGTCGACGCCATCGCGCAGGCTTTGTCAGGTTGCTGACGCCGCATCGGCGGGGTAGTTTTTGTCATGCTGAACACCAAAGATTTGTCCCGGATCAAAGGCTTCCGGTTTCCACGGAGCGTCATCGGGTACGCCGTTTGGGCCTACCACCGTTTCGCTCTGAGCCTGCGCGACGTCGAAGACCTGTTGGCTGAACGTGGGGTTACAGTGTCGTACGAAACGATCCGGGATTGGGTGAGCCGGTTCGGGCACCAGTTTGCCGCAAAGATCCGCCGTGACCGTTCAGCGCCGGCAGATAAATGGCATCTCGATGAAGTCGTTATCCAAATCAAGGGACGAAGCCACTGGCTTTGGCGGGCCGTCGACGCCAAGGGCGACGTGCTCGAAATCCTGATCCAGTCCCGACGCAACAAGGCCGCGGCCCGCCGATTTCTCCGCAAACTGATGAAACGTTGGGGCCAACCCCGTGTGCTGGTGACGGACAAGCTTCGCTCATATGGAACGGCTAAGCGAGAGCTCGTGCCCGGGCTGGGTCACTGGTCGCACAAGGGCTTCTGTGGTTGCCGTCCGTGATGCAAGAAGTTTTTCAAACCGTGTAAACTGAACTGGTGATCGAGTGCGAGCTTCTGTCAGGCCTTTGAACGCGGCGCTTTCAGAAGCCGCGGGCCGGGATGGTGATCTGCGGATCAGGTCCAGACCTAAACATCGAGCTTTGGTGCTCTTTCCCTTATCCTGGTTCTACCGATCCAGATCTGTTCGATCATTCTGCCCATTCAGGTCATTGACTTCTCACACCTCCTTCACCGACGTTGATCCATCCTGTGCTGCACCGTGTTCATGCAGCGACGGTCTGCGTCGGATCCCTATAATTTTCCTTCTTTGTTTGCATGGCCCATAGGGCGCGGGCCATCTTGTTGGCCAGCGCAACTGCGACCAGCATCTTGGGTTTGCGCGCGAGCATGCGTTCCAGCCAGGACCCTTTGGGAATGGATTTTCGGCCTAACCAACTCAAACGCGACATCGCACCGATGATCAGAAGCCTTCTGATGTCAGGCTGGCCCGCCTTCGACATGCGCCCCAGACGAGGCTTTCCTCCTGATGAATGTTGCCGCGGCACGAGACCGAGCCAGGCAGCAAAGTCGCGGCCTGAGTTGAATGTCTCCAGTGGTGGAGCAAAGGCCTCAATGGCGAGGGCGCTTAACGGACCAACGCCGGGCATCGTCTGAAGACGTTTGGCCGTATCTGTCTCGGTGGACAAAGCTTTGATCCGTTTCAACTTGGCGTCGATCCGTACAGTGATCTCTTCAATCAGCTCGAAAAGGTCTCGACACTCCTGGCGGACCAGGTCTGGAAGATCGCAATTCGGATCCTCCAGAATCTCATTCCCGCGGCTTAAGTTTCCGATGCCCTGCGGGATTGTATGCCCGAACTCGTAAAGGACTGATCGCAGACCATTTACCAGCTCGGTGCGTTGATTCACCAAACGCTCCCGGCTCCGGAACAGGATCGCGCGGGCCTGTTGGTTCTCGGACTTGGGCGGAACAAACCTCATCTCCGGCCGTTGCGCCGCGATGACGATAGCTTCCGCGTCGGTAGCATCGTTTTTCTGGCGCTTCACAAACGGTTTCACGTATTGCGGCGCGATCAGCTTCACCTCGTGGCCCAAGCGGGTCAACTCGCGAGCCCAGTAATTGGCACTGCCAGATGCCTCCATGACGAGGACGGCCGGCGGTTGCGCAGAAATAAACTCCCTAAACTGTGGACGGGACAGCTTCTTACGAAATTTCAGGTGTCCGGTCATGCTGGCTGCGTGAAGCTGAAAAACGTTCTTTGCCAGGTCCACGCCGATCATTGTATCTTTCATTTGCCGTCCTTTCCTTTTCGTGACGTTGAACACCACGATCCTGGCACAATTCGATGCCGTTTGGGGAGGACGGCAACCACCCCATCTGAACAACCGAAGCGAGGCCTCCCACCGGCATACACGAAGACGCGAGAAGATCATGGGTCGGTTTAAATCCCCGCGCCAAGCACAGCAGTTTCTATCTGTGCATGATCAGGCCACCAGTCTGTTTCGCCCGAAGCGCCACCGCCTGTCCGCAGAATCTTACCGCCACGCTAGGAACGACGCACTCTCGCTGTGGACCGGTTATTCCAACGAATTGACTGCGTGACCTTCGCCGTCACCAATAAACTCAGCCTGACATCAGCAACCTGACAAAGCCCTGCAACGCGAACGAGATGCGCCGGTGCTTCATCAAGCGCCGCGCGCGGCCTCTTACACCATCCGATGGGACACTGCCCTCGCAGTCATCAACACCATGTTTTATATAAGTAATACAAAGTTCAGGACAGCGAAATCAGCGCGCTACTTGGGGAATGCGGGACCAAGAGACTATCAGCGTAGGTAACATAAAGTTGCTCAAGGGTTAATATTTACTCGTTTGTCAGCTGCGAGAAGTAGTGAGAGCTTGCAAACTTAGTCAGCTTTTCGCTGTGATATGAAGTCATCAGTGAGTGGTCAAGATCGGACGAGGGCCATTTGAGACTGATGCTGTAATCGCCGAGCTGATTGGAAGTTGTATGGGAGCACACCTTTTAGACCAGTCCTATAGACCTACCATTCGATCAGATGGTCTAAGTTGGAGTGCAAAATATGCGTGAGAAAAATAAACTGTTGTTGAAGCGACCTCAATTGGGAATTTGTAAAATATGAGCTATTCAGAGGTTCAGCATTTTATTGGCGGCAAGTGGTGTCCGGGCGGCGAAGGTTTGGCCCTGGATGTTTTGAATCCCGCTACCGAACAAATGATAGGTAAAGTAGCTGTCGCAACTAAAAGTGATTTGGATGCCGCTCTGGAATCCGCGCAGCTTGGGTTTGAGGAGTGGGGGGCTATGTCAGCTTATACCCGCTCGAATATATTGCGAAATGCCGCGATTATTCTGCGTGAGCGCGCTGACATGATCGCCGGGATATTAACGCTAGAGCAAGGGAAGCCATTGGCGCAGGCCAAGGCCGAAGTTCTAGCCGGTGCCGAATTCATAGAATGGAGCGCTGAAGAGGCGCGCCGGACATACGGGTTGGTTATTCCTGCGCGCAATGCCGAAGTGCTTCAGCTCACGTTACGCGAGCCAGTCGGGCCAGTAGCGGCATTTGCGCCGTGGAATTTTCCCATCAATCAATGTGTGCGCAAGCTGGCAGCGGGTTTGGCGGCGGGTTGTTCCTTTGTGCTGAAGGGGCCGGAAGATACGCCCGGCTCACCTGCTGAACTTGTGCGTGCCTTTGTTGACGCAGGCGTGCCGGGGAATACAATCAATTTGGTTTATGGCGATCCACCAATGATTTCTGGCCATCTGATACCGCATCGTGTGATCCGTAAAATCAGCTTTACAGGATCGACACAGGTCGGGCGGCAAATTGGGGCTATGGCTGCAAGCCATATGAAACGCATGACGCTGGAGCTCGGAGGCCACGCACCCGTTATTGTTGCTGAAGATGCCGATATCGAGGCTGCTGTGAAATTCATGGTGCTTCAAAAGTTCCGGAACGGCGGACAGGTCTGCACGTCGCCTACGCGCTTCCTGGTTCAACAGAAGGTCTTCGATCGTTTTGTTGAAAAGTTTGTCAAACAATGCGCAGAGTTGGTCGTTGGCGATGGGCTTGATCCCGCAACAGAAATGGGGCCGCTTATCAATCGCAAGCGGGTCGATTCAGTTTCCGAGTTGGTGGATGAGGCAGTGTCACTAGGCGCCAAGCTTTGCACAGGTGGAAATCGTATCGCCAACAAAGGGTTCTTCTATGCACCAACAGTTCTCACAAATGTCCCGATTGCTGCGCGTATTATGAATGAAGAACCGTTTGGTCCAGTTGCTTTGATCAATCCATTCAACACTCTGGATGAAGCGCTGGAGGAAGCAAACCGTCTTGAATTCGGGCTAGCATCGTATGCTTTCGCCGGAAGTGCCGCGACAGTTGCAAAGCTGGGCAAGGGGATTGCGGCCGGTATGGTGAGCATCAATCATCTAGGATTGGCTTTGCCCGAGGTTCCCTTTGGTGGGATCGGAGATTCCGGAGTGGGTACAGAAGGCGGAGCGGAGGCCGTCGCCCAGTTTTTGGCAACAAAATTTGTCACTCAACAAACGATCGGAGGATAGGATCTGACGCGTTGTGCGTCATATCAAAATAAGACTAAAATCAAACAGGGAGAGAAAAATGAAAACCAAGTTGAAATCAATAGCGCTGTCAGCCTTTGCAGCTGCGTTGACTTTTGGCCCCTTACAGGCGTCAGCAGCCGATGTTGAATGGCGCATGCAGACTTACGCGAGCACGGGGATGTCAGAATACAACTCGCTCGTCGTAAACTTCGCCAATCGGGTCGAGAAAGCCTCTGCTGGGCGTATGAAAATCCAGGTCTTTCCAGCAGGGCAAGTGGTTGCTTCGCCAGAAGTAACAGAGGCTGTGCGCGCTGGTGCGCTAGATCTCGGCAACACTTTCTTACTCTATTACGCTGGTAAGGAACCTGCCTTGCAGGGGATTAACGAATGGCCCGCAGGTCTCTATGATCAGCAAGCCTTAGAATGGTTCTATTCCGGCGGCGGTAAAGAATTGCTTCGGCCAGTTGGTGAGCGGAACAACTTTTACTACCTAGGCGTTTCGACACTGCTTGGCGAAAACATCTGGTCCAACAAGAAGATTGAGTCTCTTGAAGATTTTAAAGGTCTCAAAATTCGCACTGCAGGTTTGACCGCTGAATCCCTTTCCAAATTTGGCGCTTCTCCGGTTAGCATGGCATCTGAAGACATCTATACCGGCATGCAACGCGGAACGATTGATGCGTTCGAATTTGTATCCACACCAGTTCATTACGGCTTTGGTTGGCATGAAGTTACCAAATATGTCATTAACCCAAAATTCACGATGGGCGGGTCTTCGGATTGGATTGTGAACCTGGATTCATGGAACGCATTGCCTGACGACCTGAAAGAGATTGTGGACAACTCTTTGCGGGCCGCAAGCGATGATTTCTTTGTGCAGTCACGTCTTGAAGAGGGCGAGATTGTGAAGAAGCTGGAGGAAGCGGGAGTTGAGTTTCTTACGTGGCCAGAGGGCGAGATCGAAAAATTCGAGAAAGCCCGTTATGAAGTCGTTCGCGAAAAGTATTCGCCCAACTCAGAAGACTTTCGTGTGATCCAGCAGTCGCGCATGGATTTTTTGACCAAGCTTGGCTACGCTGTCGAAGCGCCCTGAAACCTGAATATTATTGTCTGAACTAAGAAAAAGGGCCCGGGCAGTAATGCCCGTTCCCAACAATTAAAAAAGGGAGGCGGGAGCGTGCAGAAATTACTTTCATTAGTGGATGGAACATCAAAATACCTGTCGTATTTGGCGACACTTGCGCTGATCGCGGGGATGATAGCCGCATGTTACGAAGTTTTTGCGCGTTATGTACTGTCCCAACCTACGATATGGACGGGAGAACTTGTGCAGATCTTGTTCGGCTCCATTTTTCTACTATGTGCGGCTGACAACCTGCGCACGGGTGGACATGTTGCCATCGACTTTATCAATAGCCTTTTGTCGCGCCGGATGAATTTGATCCTTGCCGGAACTGTTAGTCTGGTTATCTGCATATACTCGGCTATCTTTCTTAAAGTTATTTGGAAGCGTGCCACTGACTCCATTTTGATGTTGGAGACTTCGAACACGCCCTGGGATCCACCTGTATGGCCTTTGTCGTTTCTCTTGATCGTGGCGGTCGGAACGATGTTCTTGCAGGCGTTAGCGTCGTTTATCCGAACCACACAGGGTAACGATCCCTCTCTACCACAAAAATAACTCTTATTGACTAAAAAGAGAAACCAATTATGGACCCTGCGCTCCTTACCGTTCTGCTTTTCCTATCGGTGATCATCGTGTTGTTTTTCAGCGTGCCAATTGCCTTTGGAGTTGGCATTGTCTCACTGGCTTTCGGCTATTTTGTCTGGGGTCCTGCTTCGATCTTTATTCTGGGCAGTCAAGTTTACTCGGGGATGCAGAATACCTCTTTGGTTTCATTGCCGTTCTTTATGTTCATGGCATCGATACTTGTTCGAAGTGGTATTGCCGACGACCTTTATAGCGCAATGTATTTGATAATCGGCAAAGTTCGAGGCGGGTTGGCTATCGGGACAATTTTCGTCTGCGCTGGAATCGGCTGCATGTCAGGCGTCAGCGCGGTTGGTGTGATTACTTCAACCAAGATAGCTTTGCCTGCGATGTTAAGCCGGAACTATGATGAGAAAATCGCGTTGGGTGTCATTATGGTTGGTGGGGCACTTGGCCAGCTTTTTCCTCCAAGCATTCTTGCAATCGTCTTTAGCGGGTTATCAGGCGTTTCAGTGGGTAAAATGTTTGCGGTAGGCTTATCGACCGGTGCCGTGATGGTATTCTTTCTCGTTGCCTATATAGTTGTTCGCTGCTGGTTGGATAAAAATCTGTGCCCTGCGGCTGATGACAGTATGATGGGACATATCGAACCAAAAGAACGTGTGCGTATCTATTTGCGGACTGTGCCATCCGTTTTGGTCGTTTTTGCAGTTTTGGGATCCTTGTTCGCAGGCATTGCCACACCGACAGAAGCGGCTGCGATCGGGGCCGCAGCAAGTATGATCATCGCATTGATTTTGGGCACCATCGATCTGAAGCGTATTTTTGAAGCGGCGGTCGAGGCCGCCAAGCAAACGACAATGGTGTTGTGGATTGCCCTCAATTCATTGCTTCTGGTCTCTGTTTATTCAGGTATTGGTGGTGATGAGGTTGTGCGTGCCTTGATAGATAGCTTGGGAGTTTCACCGGGGGTCGTGATTGGGGTTATGCTTGCCACAATCTTTGTATTGGGATTTTTCGTCGACCCTATCGGTATTCTGTTTTTGGTCATGCCGGTGTTTTTGCCCGTACTGACTGCGCTTGATGTTAATATGGTTTGGATCGGTGCCCTCGTCATTCTGGTTTTGGAAACCGCGTATCTGACGCCACCATTCGGATATAACATATTTTTCCTGAAGTCAGTGGCACCGCCGTCCATTAGTTTGCGAACAATTTACGCCGCAGCGCCGGCTTTCGTTTTGATGCAACTGGTGACCGTCGCGGCGTGTTTTACGATGCCTGGAATTGTTCTTTGGATCATTAACTAGGAGACAACGAATGAAAGAAAGTGCAATTTACGATTATATAATCGTCGGCGCGGGCTCTTCCGGATGCGCTTTGGCGGAACGCCTAAGTCGAGATGCGACAGCACGTGTGGCACTGATCGAAGCGGGAAAGAGTGATAAATCCTTGCTCATCAGGATGCCTGCCGGGGTACGACTGCTCTATAATGGCGCGGCCTATAACTGGAAATTCTCGACCACGGCCCAGCCTGAGCTTGAGGCACGCAAAATTTATATACCGCGTGGCAAGGTGATCGGAGGATCGTCTTCCATCAATTCTATGATTGCTATCAAGGGTGCCCGTAGCGATTACGAAAAATGGGCGGCTGTTTCCTCTCCTGAGTGGGGGCCCGAAAACATGTATCGGGTTTTGCGTGAAATCGAAGATTGTAGCGCTCTACCCCTAGTGAGCCGTAACGGGCGCGGACAGGATGGGCCAATAAAGCTATCGCGGCGATTGACCGGCCATACCTTGTCCGAGGCCTATATTGAGGCTTGTGAGCAAGCGGGCATTGGGCAAAACGATGAAGGGTTCAACGGCGAAAATCAGGCGGGTGCTGGTTACTTTGATGTGAACATCGCGTATGGCAAACGCCATGGCGCGTCAATGTTCCTTAAGAAAGCGAGTGGTCGGAGCAACTTGACCGTTCTGTCCGGATTGCCAGTACGGCGGGTCCACCTAGAGAATGGTGCAGCTTGTGGTGTTGTAGTTAAAAAAGGCTCTGATGAAGTACTGCTCCGTGCCGATAGCGAAGTAATCTTAAGCGCGGGGTCAATTGGCACACCGCAGCTTTTGATGTTGTCCGGAATTGGGCCTTCGACGCATTTGCGCGAAACGGGGATAACCCCCATCATTGATGCTCCTGAGGTTGGTCAGAACCTGCGTGACCATCTGGATTGTTCAATACGTTGGGCGACGCAGGGCGTTGACACTTATACCAAATATTTTCGACCCTACGAGGGCCTTTGCCACAGCGCCCTAGCCGGCGCGCAATATCTTCTCAAAGGTACGGGAAGTGCTGCGACACAAGGGATTGAGGCGGGTGCCTTTTGGGGGACCGATCGTCCTGACCAAGCTGAATTTCAAACTCATCTTGTCTTGGCGTTAAAGTGGCCGCCGAAAGGAGAACAACATCCAAAGAACGGTTTTGCTTTGCGTGTTTGCCAGCTCAACCCACAAAGTGTTGGCGAAATCAGGCTAGCCTCCGCCGATCCGAATGATGCTCCGTTTATCGATCCGCGGTTTTTGTCCCATTCGAAGGATCTTGATATGCTGGCTGATGGCGTTACCCGTATGGTGGATGTCGTCGAAAGTGGAGCCATGCGGACATATCTAGATAAGGCGATTGATAAAGATGCATTAAGCACCGATCCCGAGGTGGTGCGTCGCTGGATCAGAAAAAACGCGGAAACCGTCTATCACCCCGTTGGCACATGTCGCATGGGTAACGATGATAGCTCTGTGGTTGATAGCGCCCTGCGGGTACGCGGCGTAGAAAACCTGCGTGTCGCGGATGCGTCGATCATGCCAACAATCCTGAGCGGAAATACCAATCTGAGCTGCATGGCTATTGGTTTGATTGCTGGCGAGACAATTCAGGCCAGTAGTTAACAGGAAGCTCCCCGGATTTTGACCGCTTACAACAGGTAGGGCACTCTAAATCTCCTGTTGTAGCCAAGACATGAAGGTAGGGAATAACGGATGGGTTTCAGTCGCTTTCGGTCGGATTACCGAAAAGGGGCAAACGATTGCTTTGTTATCACTGAATGCATGGGCAAGGCGGTTTGACGAGAATTCACGGTCCAGAAGGGCTTCGATTCCGATAGCTATTCCAAGCCCGCTCATGGCTGCTTCGTACATCATCGACGCGTTTTCAAACCATTGACCACGCTTTGTATCAACATGAATGCCATTTGCATTTGACCATCTTTCCCAATCTTTGGGCCGGGTTTCGCAATGTAAAAGTGCATTTTGCCAATCGGCAACATCGCTGATCAACGTATTAGGCGGGAGATAATCCGGCCGACATACCGGAACCAAATTCGTCTCAAACAACCGCGACGAAATATATCTTTGATCCTCTAAACTATCTGAAAGTATTGCGAGGTCGATGCCCATCTGTTCGAAATGAATCTCATGACTAAGAGTGGTGACAATCCGAAGTTGCGCGCCTGGATGAGATTGCAAATACCGTGACCAGCGGGGGACTAGCCAGCTGACGATGAAGCTGGGGTAGGCGCATATAACAAGGGGTCGATCGGCATTTTTTCCGACCAGATTATGTGTGGCCAAACTAATTTCATCAAAGACGTCGGCTAGACTATCAGCGTAATTCCGTCCTTCGTGGGTTAAGGATATCTGTCGGTGCATCCGGTGAAAAAGGCTGCACCCCAAATAATCCTCAAGCGATTTAATCGAACGACTCACCGCTGCGGGCGTCACACTCAGCTCATTAGCAGCACTGACAAAACTTCCTGTTTGCGCTGCCATGACGAAAGTACGCAGTGCATTTAGTGGTGGTAATTTAGGATCCATCGACGCAACCTAAGGTAAGAAAAACTCAACCAAAGACTAAGAATAACTTAGTTGTAAGTCAATAAATTAAGTGAAATATTAAATTCAGTGCAGCATTAATTGACAAATTGTATGTCAAAAAAATCCTTAAGGGGACAGCTATGACCGAGAGACGTAGAAAATTCTATGCTTGGGGCTTTGAGGATCAAAGCGCCACACCCGAAGAGATGAAGCCGGTACTGGATACTTGGCACCGTACCTTCGAGGTTGATGCATTCGACGTAAAGCCCGCACCAACGCTTGATACCATCGATATGCCAGAGAGCAGAATTACCCATTTTCCAGAGACAATCAAAGATATTTGCCGCACAGATCGGTATGAGCGTGCGTTGCATAGCTACGGTCGGTCATTTCTTGACAGCGCCAAGATGTTTCGCGGGGATTTCCGCAATGCCCCAGATGTGGTTGCTTATCCGCGTAATGAAGAGGATGTACGCGCGCTAATCGATTGGGCGGGTGACATTGGTGCGGCGGTTATTCCTTTTGGCGGCGGATCGAGTGTCGTCGGCGGTGTGAATCCTGAAATCAACGGAACCTATGCCGGTGTGGTGACCATCGACATGTGGTACTTGAACAAGATTTTGGAATTCGACCCAGTGTCGCGTTCTGCGCGTGTGCAGGCGGGGGTGTATGGACCCGACCTAGAAACACAGCTAAAAACCCATAACGCCACTTTGCGTCACTATCCCCAAAGCTTTGAGCTTTCGACTCTGGGCGGCTGGATCGCAACCAGGGCTGCCGGTCACTATGCGACACACGGCACCTACATCGACGATTATGTCGAAAATATCCGCATGGTTTCGCCAAGCGGCATCAGCGAAAGCCGCCGTTTGCCCGCCTCTGGCGCTGGTCCGTCACCCGACCGTTATGTGATGGGCACAGAAGGATCCGTTGGAATCATCACCGAAGCTTGGATCAGAGTCTTGTCCCGTATCAAGCACAAGGCAAGCAAGACAGTTACCTTCGCTGAATACGATCAGGGCGTCGAAGCTGTCCGTGCGATCTCACAATCTGGACTTTACCCAGCGAACTGCCGCCTCATCGATGCGCTTGAAGCTAAATTGACCGGAGCTTTCGATGGTAGCCGTCCCATCCTAGTCTTGGGATATGAAAGCTCACATTACCCGGTGGATCAGCTGATGGACTTAACTGTTGATCTGTGCCGAGAATTTGGGGGAACTCCAGTGGATGAGACAGAACAGGGACGCAACAGCGTGGCTGGTCAATGGCGCAATGCCTTCATTCGCGGCCCATATTATCGTGAGCATATGACTTCGCGCGGAATATGTCGTGAGACCTTTGAAACGGCTGTGTGCTGGAACAATTTCAAAGAACTGCACAGCTCGGTCATCGAGACAGTGAATGCAGCGATCAAGCGGGTGACCGGTCGGGCGGGCACCGTCACTTGTCGCTTTACCCACGTCTATCCCAATGGCCCCGCGCCGTACTTCACGTTCCATTGCCTTCCAGACCGTGAGCGAATGGGCGAGCAGTGTATGGAAATTAAAATCGCCGCCTATGATGCTGTGATGAAGGCAGGGGGCACGATCACCCACCACCATGCCGTTGGCAGACTGCACATGCCTTGGTATGAAAAACAGCGCCCGGCGCCAATCGGCGCTGCATTCACTGCGGCAAAGAAATCACTTGATCCCAAGTCAATTATGAACCCCGGGGTGATCATCTCTGAACAGAGGGGAAACCCATGACTTTGCCGCTTGACGGCCTGCGGGTTCTTGATCTCTCGCGCATTCTTGCAGGGCCAAGTTGCACGCAGACCTTGGGCGATTTGGGGGCGGATGTCGTCAAAATTGAAAGGCCAGGCATCGGTGATGACATTCGCGGATGGGGCCCACCCTTCCTGAAGGATCGGGATGGAAACGACACCCGCGAAAGTGCTTATTTCATGTCCACAAACCGTAACAAGCGGTCTTTGACAGTTGATATAGGATCAGACGATGGCCTTGAAATCATCCATGATCTTATCGATAAAAGCGATGTTCTGGTCGAGAATTTCAAGGTTGGTGATCTCAAGCGTCGTGGACTGGATTGGGGGTCGGTCCACGCACGCAACCCACGTCTTGTTTATTGCTCGATCACGGGTTTTGGACAGACTGGTCCCTATGCCGAGCGGCCCGGCTACGATTTCGTCGTTCAGGGCATGGGTGGCCTGATGAGCATTACCGGAGAGGCCGCGGGACAGCCTATGAAGGTAGGGGTGCCGATCTCGGACATCATGTCAGGGATGTATGCGGCAGTATCTATCTTGGCCGCGCTCCGTGAACGCGACCAAACCGGTGTCGGGCGGCACATTGACATTTCGTTGCTCGATTGTCAGGCTGCGTGGTTATACAATCAGGCGTCCAACTACCTTGTCGGTGGTGTTCATCCGGGGCGTTTGGGCAATGCCCATCCAAACATCGTTCCGTATGAGACCTTCGCCACCGCTGACGGCCACATAAATCTAGCCGTGGGTAACGATGGTCAGTACCGACGCCTTTGTCAGGCCATCGGACGGCCCAATCTGGCCGATGATCCGCGCTTTGTCACCAACACCCTTCGGCTAACCAATCGTGACGCCGCTTTGATCGAGATTCGTGCAGAATTGGCCAAAAAACCTTCAGCCCAATGGCTTACAGATTTGCAGGCGGCCGGGATACCTTGCGGACCGATCAACACCATCCCCGAAGTGTTCGACGACCCCCACATCCAGGCGCGGGGTATAGTTCAAGAGATTAACCACAGCGCTGCGCCAAATGTGAAAGCAAAGGTAATGCGCACACCGATCCGCATGGAAGGCCATGAGTTTGGTGTTCGCCTGCCGCCGCCAATGCTGGGCGAGCATACGGACGAAATCCTGTCCAAAATGCTTAACTATGACCCCAAAAAAATTACAGATCTGCGTGAGAAAGGCACTATATGAGTGGCGCTGCTGTACCTCTTCCCGGACTCCGGTACAGCGTAGGAGATGCAACAATGACCACACATTTATTCACTTTGGACAACATCGGCCCGCGTGGCCCCACCACGGGCGAAGCCTTCGTCGCGCCCACGGCTGTGCTAATCGGCGATGTGCAGATCGAGGCCGACGTTAGCATCTGGTTTGGTGCCATCCTGCGCGCCGACGATGCCACTATCTATTTGGGCACAGGGTCGAATGTTCAGGACAACTGCGTGCTGCATGTCGATCCCGGCTTCCCCATCCATATTGGTGTCAACTGCACCATCGGGCATCGCGCGATGATCCACGGCTGCACCATCGGTGACGGCACGTTGATAGGCATGGGCGCGACCATCCTCAATGGTGCCAAGATTGGCAAAAACTGCCTAATTGGCGCAGGCGCGCTGGTCACCGAAGGCAAAGAGATCCCCGACAACACTCTGGTCGTTGGAAGCCCTGGCCGCGCGGTTCGTAAGATCGATGCAGATGGTGTGGCTGATTTGGAAAAAGCTGCGGAACTTTATCGTCTCCGCTGGCGCCGCTTTGTTGGGGGGCTCCAATCCGCCACCCTGCCCGTCGGCATCACCACCTTGAAAGGTCTTTGATCTGGTTGCGAGGCTTGATCGGTCGCGCTGGCAGCAATCTTTTCCTCGACGGCAGCAATCTGCGCCTGGGTCTCGGCGATGGCGATGCTGCGGTATTCATAGAGAGTACAGCAAAGTGCGGGGCCGGTGCCGCGTGCGGCTATTGATGGCACGTTCAGGATATGGACACTGTCTGTAATATTGTTCAGCTGAAGGTTCGGCTTTTGGGGATCAGTCCGATGATCTGGCGTCGTGTGATGGTCCCGACAACAATTACCTTACGCGAGTTGCAGGGGTAGTGTGTGGATGCCCCCGGTTTTGCAAGGATTTTCTGATCTGTCTGGACAAGATTGATTGCGGTCGTGTGTCAGGCCTCAAGTTGCAGCTTTTCGCACGCCGCGGGCCAAGATGGTTCGTTCGCTGATCGGGTCCAATTCGATTCCGCGGGCTTTATGCGCCCTACCCCTATCAAGCAAAAGACTGCAGGTCTACCTAGGGTCAGGATTCATAACCAATAGATGACGAGAGCCGCGAGGGCGATGGCTGAGAGGAACACCTTGGGGCATCGGTCATAGCGGGTCGCGACGCGCCTCCAGTCCTTGAGCCTGCCGAACATGATCTCGATGCGGTTACGCCGCTTGTATCTCCGCTTATCGTATTTGATCGCCGTCTTGCGTTTCTTCCGGCCTGGGATGCAGGCACGTATCCCCTTGTCCTGGGAGAGTACCGTAAAGTGTGGGGCAATCATGCAGCCATTTCGGTTTCGGACGAAGGCTTCAACGCCGGATGCCATTGCTCGAACTTGGCGCGCAGGGTGCCATCGAGGGCTCTGGTTCGGGTTTGCAGCATGAGGTGCGCGCCTCGTTTTGACCAGCGCATTTGCTGCCGCTTGCCGAAGCGCTTTCCAACAACGGTGTTGACGGTGCTTTCGACAAAGCCGGTTGAAACGCGTTCACCGTACCGTCGTCTTTCCGCATAGTTCGGGATCATCAAGGCGTTGTTGGCGATGTAGGTCTCGAACTCGGACGCCGCCTTCCGAAGTGCCTTGATGCTGGCATAGTCCGTCTCGACAACTTCCAGATCGATGACAAGGTCTTCGATCGCTGCCTGACCATTGTGAAGGTTGCCATTCCAAAGGAACCCTTTGATCTGGCGCAGCAGGCGGGCAATGGCTTCGGCCTCTGCGGGATTGTGATGCGCAAGCCCTTTGACGTATTGCTGCATGACGGTGATGCGCATGGTGATGTGGAACCAATCCAGGATATGCTCAGAGGAAGGTGCCATGTGTCGCGCCATGTGGATGACGGTGTCTCCACCGTCAGTCATGAATGTCACTGGATGGTTTTCCTGCCAACCCTGATCCTTCAAAACTTCATGCAGTCGCCGCTTGGGCTTGTCATCATGACTTTGGACAAGCCCAAGATAGCGGCTCGGGCGATCTGTGGGGATGGATTTGCCGACGGTGACCTCGAAATGCGACTGACCCGCGTCGCGAGACCGAACATAGCCACCGTCGATACCGACGGTGATTTGGCCCTCAGGGTTGGGAAGCTGGGCGCGCTGGTGGGGACTGGTTTCAATGAAACTGTAACGCTCATCAGAAAGTTCGGCCTCCATCCGCGTGGCCACACGCCCCAGATGTCTGCGGATGGTGTCTGGATTTAGCCTCATATCAATCGGCAGGACATCTTTCAGCAGGTTAGTCGTGACCCCGAAAGATACAAGCGAAGCCCATTTCGTCTCAAGCCAGAGCAACTCCGGGGCGATATGGTCGGGCAAAAGTTCGTTCAGAGGACTGAAAGTTTTGGCTGGACCATTGTGGCACTGGCAGGAATAGAAGCGCGGACTTTCAACGGCGATGTCACCGAAGACCGTCCGGTATCGAATTTGCCGGCGCCCTTTGCCACGAAGCTTTCGATCACAGCACGTACAGCGGGCACGTTGGATACAAAACGCTTCGCATTGCGCGGCAACAACTTTCCGCTGGATGCCCAAAAGAACGGCTTTGCCTTCCTCTATGGACAGGCCGATGTCACCAGCAGCCTCAATGCCCTTGGAGAATGCGGCGATCCTATCCGTGTGAGCGGTGCCATCTGGCGCAGTTATTGTGACGCTGATTTCGATATCCATCTTCGGGGTCTGCCTGCTTGATTATATTGGTTCTGAATCTCTCGCCCGCATGATTGTCTGCCGACTGGTGCCCATTTCGCGTGCGATGGAGGAAACTGTCGCGCCATTGGCAATCTTTTCGCGGACCAGCGCCTGCTGATCAGCCGAAAGGGTTGATGGGCGCCCCAGTGTTTTGCCTTGCGCTTTCGCACGCGCCAGCCCCGATTGCGTGCGTTCGATCAGAAGGTCTCGCTCGAACTGGGCAACTGCGTTGATCACACCCATCGTCAGCTTGCCCGCAGAACTGGTCAGATCCACGCCGCCCAAGGCGAGGCAATGCACACGGATGCCCAAGACTTCCAGCTTGGCCACGGTCGTACTGACATCGATCGCATCGCGCCCCAGCCGGTCCAGCTTAGTCACGACAAGAACATCGCCACGCTCCATCTTGTCCAGAAGACGCGCAAATCCCTTCCGCTGTGCGATGGCCTGTGAGCCGGAAACCGTTTCGGTAATGATCCGGTGTGGCTCCACCGCAAATCCTGCGGCAGCGATCTCCCGGATCTGGTTTTCGGGGTCCTGTTCGACGGTCGATACTCTGGCGTAGGCGAATGTTCTGGTCACAGCATTGCAATTCTGTCCGGAAATGTTGTCCAAAATAATACGCCTGTTCGATACAGGTTCAAGATAATTTATGGACAGATCATTACGCCCTGTCCGGAACCGAACCATTTCGGACGGCCCTTACCACATCTGCTGGCGCATCAGGTCGCGATGATCTCCGGATCGAAACCGCTTGTTCACAGCACCCCGTGAGAATTTCCCGTCGACGAACGGCTTGCGAGCAACCATCCGTTCCATCGCAGCTTCCACCTCGTCAGACATGAAATCAGATACCGGCCGATTGGGGGCGTTCGCTGCTACAACATCTTCAAGGAAACCAACCATGACGCCCATGTCATTCCAGGCATCATAGCCGTCAGCCTCATCCCGCCGTTCAAGATACCCATATACACCACCGCAATCTTCAGGCGGGCAGGCTCCGGAACCGCCTATGCAGGCCGGATAGGTTTTCTTTGGTGGCGGATTAATCGCTTCAACACGAATTTCGTGTTCCCAGTTATTCCCCATATCGTAAACGTAGGAAAATCGTTCGTTCTCGCGGAACCCAAACTGCTGCAAGGATACATCCGGGTTTCCAGCATGCAACTCCAACGAGCCGTATTGTACCGCGTGAACCTCGAAGAGGAACAGATGAATGCCCTCCCAGCCCATCGCAACCTGAAGAATGCCGTGCAGTTCACGCAGTGTCGTCGAATCCGATACCAAAACACGCCGCCAGATCATCGGGCTCAACCCAAGAAGGCGTACCTTTAGCTGATAGATTGGAGAAGCGGATGACATCCAAAATCCTTGCCAGCATCAATCCCAAAATTCAACTGCCCCACACTTTACGGTACTCTCCACATTGGCCGCATTGCAGAAAACTTACAAGATGGGCTCGAAGCGGCCTTGCGGCATCGCAGCATCGCTCACCGTCGCTGATGGAACACCGGTGGCTGATCCCGCACATCATCAAACAGGATCACGCGCCCATCGCCACTACTTGGACTGTTGACCAGCACAAACGGCACATCCGCCCCATCCTTCTCATAGATGCAGCGGTACTTCATCTGACCGTCGAGCGGATCGCGCACCTGATCGTAGCGATAGCTGTACTTGATCCCTTGATCGATCCAGCCCTCGACGCCTGCGGGCGTAACCAAGGACATGGGCTGCCCATCCAGCAGCAACGTTTTTCCCACGTTGAACACTTCATCCATTTTTCAGTCTCCTCTGTTTGCCCTGTCAGACCGCGTCACAGACTGTGGCCTTCGCCACGGTCCCTGTCCCGCGTGTTTTCCTGTTCATCATCATCGCGTTCATGATCACGGTCGTTATCCGGTTCCAGCCGCTCGCGCGGCTTGTTCAGCACGTCCTTCAGGCGCTCATTGACGGACGGCTTGCGCGCCTCGCGCCCGGTGTCTTCGCCAAGCTCCGGGTCACTGTGCCCGTCCAACTTGTGAACCGCCGCCTGACCGTCCCGGCCTGCGTCTTTCTCCATGATCTCTTTCAGCAGCTCCCGCGCATAATTGCGGCCGTCTGGTTTCGGCGTGTCGTCCTGGTCCCGTGACCGGTCCACGACGCGCGCCAGACGCTCCTGGAAGTCCTCCGGGGTGCGCTCGCTGCTGCGATCCTTCGCTGTCGCGGCCCTGAGTGCCGCCAGACCGGCAGAGACACGGCCCTGCCCTTCCTCACGGGCCATCCCGTAAGTCTCCCGCGCAATGTCCAGGCGTTCGCGCATTTCGCGGAAGGCGGCGCGTGCCTGGCGAGCGGCATGGACGACAGCGCCACGCTCGGTGACGGGTTTGTATTCCCGGCCCTGGCGCTCGGCCATCCACTTCGCGCGTCGCTCCATGGAATTGGCCGCTGGCCCCAGCTTCAGCTCCGGGTCGCGGTCCAGTTCCTCAGCGCTCAACTTGTCGCCACGATCCAACGCCGTCTCGCGCTGCTTCTCAAGCGACCGGTGATCGACGCGCTTGACCTCCCCGACACGCTCCAGCGCGCGGTTCTGCAACTCGGCCCAGAGGCCACGCATCTGCTCGATCTCGACGCCGCCCGTCTTCGCGGAATCAAGAATGCGCGTCTTGGCTGTGAAGCCCCCGGCTTCCAGCTTGCGGGTGGAGGTCAGCACATGGGCATGATGGTTGCGCTGATCACCCTCGCGGTGCGGCGCGTGGATCGCAACATCGACAGCTACGCCGTAGCGGCTGACCAGCTCCTCGGCGAACTGACGGGTGATCAGCGACCGGTCCTCGTCGCTGATCTCGGACGGCAGGGCCAGCTCCCATTCGCGGGCGGTGACGGAGTTGCGACGGGTCTCGCTGGCCTCGGCCTCGTTCCAGAGGCGGGACCGATCCTGCGCCCAATCCGGGGCATCCTTCGGGGTCAGGATGAAGGTCTCCTCGATGCCCTGCTTGCGGGTGTAATCGTGGACACGGCCTTCGCGCAGGCACTCGATACGCTCCCCGACACGGTAGGCCGCTGCCGCCGTGGCGGAGCGCCCGGCGCTGCGTTTGATCGTCTTCACGGAGAGGTGGTAGCTGGCCATGCGTCCTCCCCTCGCCTGTGAAGCAAACGCGCCCACGCGCCGCAGCTGATCCGTGCCGATGCCCTGACATTGGCAATCAGATCAGCCGTCTTTTCTCCGCAAGAGTGCGCCCGGAACCGGCGCGGTCCGAGGGGAAAAGACAGCCCGCTTGAGGCGAGCCAACAGCTCTCCGACGCGCGGGCTTGCCAGTGATCTGCCCCCAGATCCCCAGCCTCATGGGGGGCGGGATATGGGGACAGATCACTGGCGGTTTGCCGGGGGCAAACCCGGTTCGTGTCGGCACCGTCAGGTCTGCCGGGGTGCGCGCTCGCACCGACACGAACCTCCCGCAAGGGAGACGCCAGCGGCAGACCGGCCCCCACCGTGGGGCATCGGGCGAGACGCTGGCGCGACCTTGCGGGACGCGATCCAACCGCTGAGGTTGGGCTGGGATGGTTTGGAAGGGGCGGCGCGCCCTTCCATGTCGCGGCGGCACGCAGCGAAGGGGATGGCCATCGGCCGGGGCTTTGCCCCAGAGAGATCGCACGCAAATCTCGGAACCGCAGGTGGAGAGTTTGCATAAGTGCGCCCTTGTCCTTTACAGGCCTACGGGTAAGCGCTATCGGTTGATCTGGCAAGAACAACTTCAACCTCAAGAATATTTGGTGGCGAGGGTAGAGATTTGGCAGAAACAGAACTTGAGCGCGCCGAGAAACGATATGCCCAGGCCAAGGCCCGGCTCCAAGCGCTGAAGAACCGGGAAAGCACCAGACAGCGCAAACTCGACACGCGGCGCAAGGTGATCCTGGGCGGTGCGCTCATGGACCTGGCGGAACGGGATTCCGGGGCTGCCGCGATGCTCGACCGGCTGATCCGCAACCTGCCCCGCGAACAGGATCGCAAGGCCTTTGCGGACTGGGGAACTCCCTCCCCTGCCTCGTCCGGCTCTGATCCGGAAACGCCGTCCTGATGCGGGGCGTGATGCGCGTCTTCGGAGGGCTGTTCCGGTTCTTCGGTCGTTTGATCTTCGCGCCTATCCTGTTGGGCTGGATGATCGGCGCTGTCCTGTTCGGCGCGATGATCGGGGCACTTGTCGCCACGCCGTTCGTCTTCGCCTTCTTCGACCAACCGCCCGGCGAAAGCGCATGGCAGTGGCTGGTCTTCGGGCCGTTCATTTTTGTTGGTGGCGTCTTCGGATTCCAGTATTGGCGCATGGCCTCTGGCGCGGACGCCTTCTTCGGGCTGACCGGCGACAGCCACGGCTCCGCCCGCTTCGCCAACCGCAAGGAGCTGAAGAAACTCCAGCGGGAAGACGGCCTTCTGATCGGGCGCAACCCGCACACCGGACGGCTGCTGCACTATGGCGGTCCGGCCCATCTGATCACCCTCGCCCCGACACGGGCCGGGAAAGGCGTTGGTACTGTGATCCCGAACCTGCTGGCGGCGGAGCGCTCGGTTTTGGTCATCGACCCCAAAGGCGAGAATGCCCGGATCGCCGGGGAAGCCCGGCGGCGGTTCGGCACCGTCCATGTCCTCGATCCGTTTGAGGTCTCGGGGATGCCCTCTGCCGCCTACAATCCGCTTGACCGGCTGGCACCGGACAGCCTCGATCTGGGCGAGGATGCGGCCTCCCTGACAGAGGCGCTGGTCATGGACCCGCCGGGACAGGTCACGGAAGCGCACTGGAACGAGGAGGCCAAGGCCATCCTCGGCGGGCTGATCATGTTCTGCGTCTGCCACGAGGACCGCAACCGCCGGACGCTTGCCACCGTCCGGGAATATCTCACCCTGCCCCCGGAAAAGCTGCGCTCGCTACTGGAGCTGATGCAGGACAGCGATGCGGCGGGCGGGCTGATTGCCCGCGCCGCCAACCGCTTCCTCGGCAAGGCGGATCGCGAAGCCGCCTCGGTGCTGTCGAACGCACAGCGCCACACGCATTTCCTGGACAGCCCACGCATCGCGAAAGTTCTTTCGCGGTCGGATTTCCACTTCTCCGATCTGCGCCACCGGATCACTTCGGTGTTTCTGGTGCTGCCACCGAACCGGATGGACGCCTACAGCCGCTGGCTGCGCCTTCTGGTCTCTCAGGCCCTTCAGGACATTGCACGGGACGCTGAGGCGTCCGTGAGGCCCCTGAGCGGCCCTGCAGACGCTCAGGGGGGCACACAGCGCCTCAAGACGCCCACGCTGTTCCTCCTGGACGAGTTTGCCGCCTTGGGTCGCTTGGAGGCCGTGGAGCGCGCCATGGGGCTGATGGCAGGCTATGGCCTCCAGCTCTGGCCAATCCT
>NZ_CP045408.1 GCF_009363715.1 Roseovarius sp. THAF9 | reverse complement strand
AAACGAGCGAGTTTGTCGACGGCATTCAAGCGGGGCTCAAACATGCTCCTTCCTGGGTGCCGGCCGATCACATCGCCCTCGCCATATCCCTTGCGCTCCGATTCATCCCACTGGTGCGCGCAACGCTGGACGAGGTGCGCATGGCGCAGAAGGCCCGGGGCCTTGATCGTAGCGTGAAGGCTCTCCTTGTCCCATTGGTCGTCCGGACTTTAAAAACTGGGGATGAAATCGCCGAGGCGATCCAGGCACGGTCGCCGCTTTAGCCGCGCGTTCCTTCCAGTTCGCAGCCGGCAAAGTCGTCTTCTGCCAGCCGCGTGCAGAGTTCATGCCACTGGCATTCAATGCAGGCCCTTCGTGTTATTCCGCTGCGAAACCATGATCGCATCAAAGCAATGGTTTGGTTGTCGAAGCTGAGAATGGTACCGGGTTCGATTACGATACCGAGCTTGTCACCGACATCTCGCGCAGCGGTCAGATCTCGGGCCGTGACGGACGCGTTATGGCAATGTGGCTCGGGGTCTTCCGCGATCACACACGCGCAGAGTTCATCGGGGCCTGCGATGATTTTGACCGGGGTTCCCTGGTTGATGGCTCTGGCAACAGAGTGAAATTTGGCTACAAACCCTGGTGAGTAGCCCTTTCCAGCAAACGTCAGCATGCACAGCAAATGGTGCGCGCGCAGTTCGATCACGATGCCTTGCCCCTCTGGTGCTCAATCCCGATCACCACGGCGGCAACAGCGGCCGACTTGATGATGCCCCCCAGGATGAAAGGAAAGAAGCCATTTTCGAGCGCTGCGCCTATGCCGATCGACGTGCTCAACCAGAGCACGCCGAGCCCGAGACAAATGATGTGCCCTGCGATACCTGCCAGGAATACCCACCATGCCCGATAGGCAAACCCCTGGCCCTGCCGTCTGGAAACCAGGACGCCGACAGTGAGGGCGGCAATGGGAAACGCGAAGAGAAATCCGGCGGTCGGTCCCGCAAAATGACCGATGCCGCTTGCGCCACCCGCAAGCACAGGCAAACCGATAGCGCCGCAGAGTAGCCATATAACGGTCCCGACAGCGCCGAGTAGCGGTCCCAAAACGGCCCCCACAGTCAATACCATAAAGGTTTGAGCCGTTATAGGGACGGGTACCATCGGAATTTCTATGTGGGACGAGATGCTGAGCAGTATTACGGCCGCGCCAACCAAGATCAGCGCCCCCTCACGTCCAACGATAATAGGACAAGCTTGGCCCGTTCCAATTTGCATCTAGTTCCCCTTGCTCCCGTTCCAACCAATAGTCCCGACGGTACCACTTAAGCATGAGCGGACAAAGCGGTTCGGCTGCCCATCATCTTTCCTGAAATATCCTCTGGGGGAGCGCCGTAAGGCGCGGGGGCGAACACATGCCGGGGTGGAAGCTGCGAAGGTTAAGGGCAAACGTCTCGGCCACCCTCGCGCCCTTTCGGCCAAAGCCGAAGAGTAAACGCGGGCCGCGTTGGCGGCGGGCGAATCCATTTCCAAGATCGCGAAGCGGCTGGCGGTCAGCCGCGAGACCATTACGCGACTCCGCGACGATCAGCTTGCGGCTCGGTCAACCGTCTGAGCCGCGATCCGCCTTTTCCCCGACACCTTGCAGAGCGATCCGCATCCTGTCAGCCGGGAAGGTCCGGATCAGCGCGGCGGCTTGATCCGGATCGCCTGACAACCACGTCTCATAATCGGGAGCTTCGATGATGACCGGCATTCGCCCCTTCGCGTGGATAGGCCGGATCAGCTCGTTCGCTTCGGTCGTGACCACGGTATGCCGAAGCTCCGTCTCATCCTCTTCGATCAGCTCCGGGTTTTCCCCGCGCCAGAGCCCCGCGAAAGCAAAGGGTGGCCGTCCATCGGGATCTTCGCCGGTGAGCGCAAACCAGTAATCCGTCGCCGGCTGCCTGCCCTTGGTCTCGTTGAAGCTCGTGACTGGGACCAGGCAACGCCGATCCTCATAGCTGCCTCGCCAGAGACCGCTTTTTCGCAGCTTGTCGTCGCGCGCATTGTTCCAGGCGGCGGGCTTGATCGGCTTGCCGGTTTTCTTCGACACCTGCGGCGTAAGAAATCCCCATCGCATTTCGATCAGCTCGCGCTTTCCGTCAGCATCGAGGCGCACCACCGGCGCCAGCCCCTTCGGGAATATCGCCGGCCTCGGTTCGGCGTTGCCGAGCCGATCAAGGTCGGCCGAGACCTGAAACAGCCGACGCATGGCTTCTGCCGTGGCGATGTTCGCATAGAGATTGCACATTCCGCGCCCCTACAGTCCGGCCCATCCTCGGATCATCTTCGCCACGCGCAGGGCCTCGGCCCGGCGCAGGCTTTGATTTTCGATCCGCAGCGCCTTGAAGAAGGCACCTGTCAGCATCGGCCCTTTCTCGATGTTCTTCCGAACATAGAGCATGGCCGCGAGAAATTCTTCTGTTTCCACATCTCGATCCGCGCAATCGGCCGCGGCCGTCTCGACAAGGGCAAGCACCTGGCGCAGCTCGCCCACGATCAGAATTTCTTCTGACCAATTGCCGCCGAAGGCCACGTTCCGAAGCTGATCCTTGCGTTCTACCATGAGAACAAAATAAGAACATATGGCATTTCTCGACAAGCAGGATCGTGACGCATGACCCCGATGCGGTCTCTATACATTGATATGAATAGCTTTTTCGCCAGCGTGGAGCAGCAGGCCGATCCGTCGCTGCGCGGTAAACCTGTCGGCATTACCGCTATCAGCGCCGAATCGGGAGCCTGTGTCGCGGCGTCCTATGAGGCCAAAGCCTTCGGCGTCAAAACCGGAACGCGCGTCTACGACGCGCGCCGGTTGTGCCCAGGCATCATTTTCCGCCCGAGCCGCCACCGCCTCTACGTTCGCGTGAACCAGAAGATCGCCGGCGTCATCGACCAGATCGCAGAGCTTCAAGCCGTCCGCTCCGTCGATGAATTTCAGGTCGCCCTCGGCGGCCAGACAGCGGAGCTGTCGGCCGCGCTCGATCTCGGCCGCCGGTTGAAGGCCGCAATTCGCGAACAGGTCGGATCGGAGCTGCGCTGTTCCGTGGGCATCGGGCCGAACCACCTGCTTGCGAAGATCGCGGGCAAGCTCGAAAAACCGGACGGGTTGCAATGGCTTGCCCCGGAAAACATGCCCGACCGTATCGCGCATCTGTCGCTTGACGATCTGCCGGGGATTTCGCACGGCATCAAAGCCCGGTTGCAGCGTGCAGCCGTTTGGGGCGTCGCGGAACTCTATGCGCTCGATCCTCGCCACGCCCGGCAGATTTGGCGCTCCGTCGAAGGTGAGCGTTTCGTTCGAGCCTTGCAGGGCATGGAGATTCCGCTCTTGCCGACGCAGCGAAACGGCTACGGCAACTCGAAGGTTCTCGCTCCGCAGTATCGTCGGCCCGATGCCGCGCGACCGGTTGGCCGATGGCTGACTGAAAAAGCGGTCGAGCGAATGCGCCGTGACGGATTTTGCGCCCGGCGGTTTTCCCTTATGATCCGTCTTCCTGAAGGCCGCGGTTGGTCTCGCGCGAAAACCCTGACGCCGAGTCAGGATTCCGCGATTTTCCTGAAGCTGTTCGAAGCCGAATGGGTGCAGTTTCGCCACGAGCGTCACGGCTATGTGCTGTCAATCGGCGTTCACCTGGGCGAAGTCATCCCGCTTTCCGAACGGCCGGGCGAGCTGTTTCTGCCGCTGGCGCCGGGTGAGGCGAACAAGCGGGAAAAGCTGGCGGAAACCATTGACCGGATCAATCGCCGGTTTGGTCAGAGAGTCGTCAGCTATGGGGTGCATCAGGATCATCCGGGATTCTTCGAGAAAGGGTAGTTTCATGACGAATCCCGGTCGTTCGTGACCTCGTGCGGTTGCTCGAGGACACGCCCGCCCAGGACCGCGCCCTAGGCTTCGGCCGGCAAGCGGCCTGCGCCCCGAGCCTTTCCCCCTGCCCGTCCCTGCGCCAAGGTGCGCCGCCCGCCGTCTCGTCCCGAGCCACCGGGCGGCGCGGCGCATGGTCCTGTCAGGGGGCCAGTCTCGGCCCATCCGGGTAACGGTCGCTTTCGCAGCAGCGAAAGTGACTATCCATTCAAAGCGGCATCTCCAAAGTGGCCTTGACTGTGGAGACAACGATGGAAGTCCGGAATTTCCTGACATTCTTATCAGCGAAGAAAAACCGCTGCGTAAAGGCTTCATAGTCTTGAATGTTTTTCGCTACGACGATCATGACGAAGTCCGAGTCCCCTGCGATACAATAGAAATTTGTGACGTGAGGGTCGTTTTTGGCCTTCCGCTTGAAGGTTTCCGTCTGTTCGACGCTGTCCCGCTCAAGATCCACCGAGACAACTGCCGTAATCCCAAGGCCGAGGGCCTGTTGGTCGAGCAATGCGACCTCCCGTTTGATGGTACCGGCCTCGCGCATGGCGCGAAGTCGGCGCTGAACAGAAGCGGTGGAAGCGCCCGTTCTTTCCGCGAGTTCCTGGATCGTGATCCGTGAGTCGCTTTGAACAAGAGCAAGAATTTTTCGATCCAAACCATCCATGATCGAGTATGATCACATGCCACATATAAAGTGTAATGAAAAATCGATATTGGGGGAAAAAAGCTATATGATATTGATATAATCCACCAAATTATGCGGTTTATGTACACCGCAGCAGTCACCAAATCTGGCTTCGTTGCCATCCTCCCCCTGGCCGTGGGTGCCGCCCTCTACGGGTTCGCCTTCGGGTTCCTAGCTGTTCAGTTAGGCGTACCTTGGTGGTCAGTCCCTGTCATGAGCGGGCTGGTCCATGCCGGATCGGCGCAGATAGTCACAGTTGACCAGTATGCTGCGACATCAAGTGTCGTGGGGGCAGTCTTCGCAGGGGCTATTTTGAATCTGCGCTACATCGGAATCATTGCTTCCATTGCCGACATGCTCAAGGGGATGCCGCTTTGGGCGAAGCTCATTTCTATCCATATCACCAGTGATGAAAGCTGGGCGTTAACGGTCTCCGAAGCAAACAAAGACCGATCTATCGGCGCACGCTTCCTGGTTGAAGCCGGGGCGGTAATGATCCTGACCTGGGTGACATCGACGACTATGGGTGCCATCGCTGGTTCCACAGTGCCGGATCTTGAGAAACTTGGCCTGGGTTTCGCCTTTACGGCTGCGTTCATTGCTATGGGCCGAGGCATGTGGCGGGGCCGGTCCGACCTAGCCCCTTGGGCTGTCACGTTCGCGATTGCTATTTTTGCTTCCCGATTGGGATTTGCGACAGCGAATTCCATCGTCATCGCAACGATCGGGGGACTGCTTTTCATGCAGTTACTGCGCTTCGTCAGGAGGCAGAACCATGAACCATGACATTCTGTATCTGATTGGGGGGCTGGCAGTCGCTACCTATGCGATCCGCGTGCTTGGCCTGGTCACGGGGAACATGATCCAGAGGTCCCGCTTCGCTTGGGTGCTCGATGAGCTTCCAGGGCTCTTGATTGTGGCGCTCGTTGCCTCATCCCTGTCCAGCATCACTCAAGTTGGATGGCTGGCTGCGGCGATCACCCTGATGATCGCGATTTACACCAACAATGTCGTGCTGACCATGATCGGGGGCGTCATCACTTTCGCTTTGGTCAGTAACCTACTGTAAAAAAATACTTTCGGAGGCTATGATGGACTACGCCGAACACGATTTTGAAATACGCAAGGATGTTCTTCGCCAGCTCAAGCATTTCTCTGAGCCCAGCAACGTCGCCGCCGTCCGCACCCTCGCGTTTGAATATGCTCTCATCGCAGGGTCGATTTATCTGTGCGTTGGAGTATCCTATTGGTTCTATCCGCTTGCCATCATTATCATCGGGTCTGCGCAGCGCACCTTTGCCAATATTCTTCACGAGGCTGCGCATTTTCACTTTGCCAAGAACAAACTGCTCAATTTCCTGGGCGGGACGGTTCTGACGTCTTACCTGATCTTCCACATGTTTACGCCCTATAGAAATTCTCACGTGGGATTTCACCATCGTCATTTCGGCGACCCGGAAGATGACCCAGATTACAATTTTCACATTCTGCTGGGCCTATACGAGGCCAAAGAAAGCCACAGCCGGTTCATCTTGAAGAACCTCGTTCTGGCTCTGATCGGGTATCGATCCTGGGAGTATATCAAGTATATCTATCAGGACCGCATTCTCTTCACGAAGGACAAGATGGACCTGTCGCGTATTTGTGCCGCCCCAAGTGCTCGTTTAGGCCACTTTCCGTTCGAAGGCGACCGGGCTTTTCCAGCCCAGTGCGGAGTGCCGCCGCCGCGGATTGTAGAAGCCATTGATGTATTCGAAGATTGCCATCTCAGCTTGCCGCCTTGTTGCCCATGACCGCCGCCAGATCATCTCGGCCTTGATGGTTTTGAAGAATGTCTCAACGGCCGCGTTGTCATAACAATTACCTTTACCGCTCATGGAGGCCCTGAAGCCATGCTGGCGCAGGATCTTCTGGTAGTCATGCGAACAGTATTGGCTGCCGCGATCACTGTGGAAGATGCAGCCCTTGGGCGGCGACCTGAAGGCAATGGCCATCTTCAAGGCCCGGATCGCCAGATCACGCTTCATACGGTTGCTGACAGCCCAGCCTATCACGCGGCGGGAATGCAGGTCCAAGATGACTGACAGATACAGCCAGCCCTCGCGGGTCCAGATGTAGCTGATGTCGCCTGCCCATTTCTGGTTCGGCCCGGCCGCACTGAAGTCGCGATTCAGCAGGTTCGGGGCGATGTTGAACGTGTGATCGCTGTCGGTTGTTGCCTTGAACTTGCGTGTTCTCTCAACGGTAATCCCGTTCGCACGCATCAAACGCCCAACCCGGCGGTGCCCCACATCGACGCCAACCTCCTTCAGTTCCTCGGTCATTCGTGGGCGGCCATAGCTGCCCAGGCTCAGCCGCGACTGCTCCTTGATGTGCGCTAAAACGACCATATCCATGCGCTGCCTGCGGCTGGCCGGACGGCTGCGGAAAGCCCGCAACCCGCGAGTGCTGACGTTTAGAACTTGACACAACCGGTCGATCGGGAAGGCCCCACGATGTTCTTCGACGAACCGAAACCTCATGGCTTTTGGCTCGCGAAGAACTGGGTGGCTTTTTTTAGGATGTCCCTCTCCTCCTTGAGGATGCGGTTCTCACGCCGAAGCCGTTCGTTCTCCCGCGCAAGCTCGCGGTCCTCGGGCGAGACAACATCTGTGTCGCGGTGTGCCGTCACCCATTTGTTCAAGGTCGAAAGCCCAACGCCCAAATCGTCGGCAACCTGACGCCTTGTTAGCCCGCTGGTCAGCGCAATTCGCACTGCATCCTTGCGGAATTCATCCGTTCTTCCTGTGCCCATAGTTCGTCTCCTTTGTTGCAGTAAATGCTATCAAAGGAGCGGCATCAAACCGTGACAGGTCCAAGATTGTCATCCGCATGCCGATCTCGGTCACGAGCGACCGGATCATGTTTGCTGCGACCTGGATCGTCGTCTTAGGACTGGTGACCTGGTTCAACATCTGGCTCGAATTCCTACTTTTCTGGATCGTACCGTGTTTTACAACCTACATCGCGATCGGTTGGTGTGCTGAACTCGCGGAGCACTACCCGCTGCCGGAGTCAGAGAATAAGCGCCTTCTCATGACGCGTAACCGCCATGGTTGGGCAGTCGAGAATTTCCTCTTCGGCCGGCACTATGATCGCTACCACTTGGTGCATCACATCTTTCCGACGATCCCCTTCTACAACCTCAAGAGGGCGCACGAAGTGCTCCTTGAGGACCCGTCCTATCGGAAGTGGGATGCAATGTGGGGCGGCATCTTCACGCGGAGACATCCTGAAGAAGAGACGCTGATCTCCTACGTCAGAAAGTACAAGGATGAAATCTCGCGCGAGGAACGCGATCCAAATCGACCGAGCTTTGCTCAGCGCATCCTTCTCCAACATCCGCTGGCACAAGGAGCCTGATTTATGACCAAGCCAGAATTCCGTCAAGCTTCATCGCAAAATCTTCATGCTTTGCATCAGGATGTCGCAAAGGGTCTCAGGAAAATCGCTGCTCACCCTGTAATCCGTGAGAAGTTCTCGGCCGACCCATTCATCAAGCAGTTTTTCACCGAAACGGTGGCGCGATACATCATCGGCAAGTCAATGTCCGAAGCCGCCGATAAGTTCGACGTTTTGTCAGTAAAGGGATACCTCGCCGGCGTCGAGTTTGTTGGTGAGGAGATATCCGATGGCGGTCAGGTCGAGCAGGTTGTGGAGGAAAACATCCGCTTCCTCTTACATGCGCGCGGGCGCCCGTTTTCGGATGGGCTACAGCTTGGCTTTGATCTTTCCAGTGTCGGCATGCTTATAAGCCGCGAACTCGCGATGACGAATACGGCGCGCATTGCGAAGGTGGCTGCCGAGCAAGGTGCCACGATTATGATTAGCATGGAGCGCAGCACCCAGACCGACACCATTCTGGATGCTTTTCACCAGCTGGCCCCTTCGCATGAAAATCTTGGTCTGACTATCCAAGCCTACATGCATCGTACCGAGGTTGATCTGCCCAAGCTAATCAAGACCAGGCGTAAGATCCGCCTTGTGAAGGGTGTCTATGATGAGCACTCGTCGCTGACGCTGCCGCGCGGGAAAGAGCTGGATGTTCGATATGTGGAATGCATCGAGAAGCTCGCCGAGGCCGGGTCTCGTTTCGCTGTCGCAACGCATGACCCTGCCATCATCGACATGTTGAATGCCCGCGGCCTCCTGGATGCGGCCGAAGAGCTGGAGGGGCTACATGGATGTAACCCAAGTCTTTTCCACACACTGAACAACGAGGGGCATCGGTGCCGCATAACCGGCGTTTACGGGGAAGAATGGCTTCTTCATTTCTTGCACCGGCTTGCCGAGCATCCGCCGAATGCCCTGCAGGCGCTGGCAGATTTCTACAACCCAGACCGGGTTGTCTTCGGCGCGGACTACTGAAGATGACGGCACTCACCTCACCGCGCGTTCCAACCGCATATCTGAACATGGCCGGATCGGGGCCCGTTTCTGATGAGGTTCTGGCCGCAACTACGACATACCTGAAAATCGAGCAGCAGGTCGGGGCCTATGACACTGAGCTCGATCATCACGTCGAGCTTGACGAGCGCGTCTACGAAAATCTTGGCACCCTCTTAGGGTGCGTTGCGGCTGACATCGCGATCTTCGACAACGCTACCCGGGCGTGGACGGAAGTCGTGAGCCGACTTTCGTTTAAAGGCGCGCGCCGCATCCTTACAACCGAATACGAATACGCTGGGAACCTTCAGTATCTGAAGGATCTCTCGGAACGGGAAGGACTCGAACTGATCACGATACCCTGTACTGATAAAGGTGAAATCGACCTAGAATGGCTGCAATCAAACATGGGAAATGACGTTGGGCTCGTGTCCGTCGTGCATGTTCCATCTTGCTGTGGCATCATAAATCCTGTTGCGACCATCGGTGAAATCCTCTCGGGATACCAAGCTGTCTACATCGTGGATGCCTGCCAGGCTGTTGGTCAGGTTCAGATTGATGTCCACGCAACCGGTTGCGATGTGCTCACTGGTGCCGGGCGTAAATTCCTGTGCGGCCCCCGGGGCACCGGGTTTGCCTTTGTCTCAGCACAGCTGAGAGCCAGGATGTCTCCCGGATTTGTCGATCTTCACCTTTCTGATATCAAAGCCGATGGCCGGATCGAAAAAGACATGGGAAATGCGCGCTTCCTCGAAATGGGGGAGCGTAATTGCGGGGCCATCATCGGCTTGTCACGGGCCATCGAGGAGGCTCTGCATGGCGGGGATCGGCTAAACGATGGCATTTTCCGAATTCGCGAAGGCGTTTCCGCTCTTGAAGGGGTCATACCGATCGATCCTGGTAGGAACCGTGGAGGTATATTTTCGTTTCGTCATAAAAAGATTCCCGCCGAAGAGGTGGTGAGGAACCTCAGAGAGCACCGGATTGCTGCCTGGCGCATAAAGGGGTCTCATACCCCGCTTTATATGCTTCCCAGAGGACATATAGAGGGAGTGCGGTTGTCATCCAACAAGATCACAGTCGAGCATGCAGATTTGGTGGTGGCGGCGTTGAAGGATATGCTTGCTTGAGGACTGTCCTGAGGCACGTAGTTTGCCCCGACGCCTCGTTCAATTGAACTTCCTGTGCGGAAATCCCCGCAGACTAGGCTAGCCTCGCGCTGGCCTTTTTTTGGGCCTTGGACGATAATCTGTGATCGCCGCGCTCGCGCGGGGATCACACTGGCAGGGGGGATTCGGGCAAGCCGAACGCCCCCTGCATCCTTGGGCCAGGCCGCGCGAGCGCGCCCTGTCCGTATCGGGAACCGCCGGTTCCCCCACGCAAGCCCCATGAGCGGCGTCAGGGGGGGTGTCCCCAACCACGGTCTCGGCCGGGGGCCGAGCTGCGTGGCCGGGTGATCCCCCTCCCCCCCTTCCTTGTCATGGAGCTTGCGCGGGCCCCCCTCCTGCCCTCGCCGGGAGGCAGGCTTTCAGGAGAGGGACGCTTCGCGGTCCTCGCCAGAAACCCCGCCCCAATTTTCGGCACCAGACCGGATAGGGCATCACCACAAGGAGGCCAGACATGGCTGATATTCATTCGGAAAACACCGCAGAGGCGGCTGTCGAGGCAGCGCGGGTCGCGCTTATCGCAAGACAGAACGACCGGTTCCGCACCACATGGGGCGCTGACTTCACCGTTCCCGGCCAGATTGTCATGACGCGCGGCGTGGCCGCACTGTCGCACGAGGCACAGGTGGCGATCATGGTCGCGGTCATGCAGTTTTCCGAGTTCACCGAGGACAACGACCCTTACGGCACCCACGATTTCGGCATCTTCACCGTGGCCGAAGGCGAACGCGAGGTTCGGCTTTACTGGAAAATCGACCTCTACGACGCGGGCTATGAGTTCGGTTCCGACGATTGCGCGGACACCACTAAGACCCGCCGCGTGCTGACCATCCTTCTGCCCGAGGAATACTGAGTTCGGTTGCGGGGTCTCTCCCTGCCCCGCGCCGAGGCTGGCCTGTCGAGCAGGCCCAAGGGAGGGGCGGCAAGCGCCTCTCCCACCCCCTCACCACAACGGAAAGGAAGGTGAAATCAATGAGCAATGAAACCATGAAGCGCCGCATTGCCGAGGCTTGGGCGCTTCTCAGGAAGGGCGATCACTTTGGCATCGGACGCCGCTTCCTGATCCAGCACGGGGCCATCTAAGCCCCCTCGCCTCAGCCCGTCAGGGCTGGGGCACCGATAACACAAAAACTCACCACACGACAAGGATAAGACCCATGACAAAGCAAGAGACGATCATCGCCCCCATCGAACAGGTTCCCTTCGATGATCTGTATGTTTCCGACCTGAACCCGCGCACCGTGTTCAGCCCCGAGGGGATCGAGGCACTGGCAGAGAATATCCGCCAGCTTGGCCTGATCCAGAACCTCGCCGGGCTGCGCGATGAAACCGGCAAGGTTGGCATCGTGGCCGGAGGCCGGAGGCTTCGCGCCCTGGCTTTGCTGCAAGACGATCCGCGCTTCGCTACGGTTTCCGTGAAGATCGCGCCCGATCAGGCGACCGCCGAGATTTGGGCATCGAGCGAGAACCACCACCGCGAACAACCCCATGCCGCCGATGAAATCCGCGAATATGGCAGCATGGCCGAGCGGGGCGTTCCGGTTCCCTCCATCGCCATCGCGTTCGGCGTCAATGAAAAGCACGTCTATCGCCGCTTGAAGCTGGCAAGCCTGCCGGTGTCGGTTCTGGACGCCTTGAAGGCCGGGGAAATCACCCTGTCGAACGCCGCCGCCTTCACCGTCAGCGAGGACGAGGCGAACACGCTGGCCGTGCTGGAAAAGGTGCGGGGCGAGGGCTACAGCGATCACCAGATCAAGCAGATGCTCAAACCGGACTCGGTGCGCAGCACGGATCGGCGCGTGAAGTTTGTTGGCCTTGAGGCTTACGAGGCCGAGGGCGGGCGCGTCACTGGCGACCTTTTCGCAGACCAGACCTATTTCGATGATGTTGCCCTGCTGGACGAACTGTTCAAGGCGAAGCTGAACGCCACCGCCGAGGCCATGACCGGCGACGGTTGGAAATGGGCCGAGGCGATGGACACCACCTATCTTGGTTATTACGAGATCGAGGAACGGAAGCTGGACCGCATCTATCGGGATGAAGGGACGCTCACCGAAGAGCAGTCAGAGCGTTACGACGAACTGGCGGAATTGGCCGAAGGTGAGGTTCTGGACGCCGAGGGCGAGGCCGAACTGGCGGCGCTGCAAGCCGTGTTGGATGGTGCATTCAGCGCCGAGCAGAAGGCCGTTTCGGGCGTCCTTGTCTACGTCAACCAGAGCGGCGAGGTTCAGACCGCCGAGGGGCTGGTGAGGCGTGAGGACCGGGCCGCCGCCATCGAGGCCGGGTTCCTGCGCAAGTCCAGCCATTCGAGCGCCGAGGCCGAGCCGAAATCCCCCATCAGCCAGAAGCTGCGCGACGACCTGTCCCGTGTCGCACAGGGCGCACGGCAACATGCGGTGTTGCGCGATCCCGATCTGCTGATTGACCTTCTGGCCTACCAGTTGAGCCACGCCCTGCGCTGGAACGATCCGCTTGGCATCGCCACGACCGAGGTTCCGAACTGGCCTTCGACCGAGGCCGAGGGCTATGCCCTTGACGAGCGCCTGACCAGCAACCCGCCGCGCGATATGTGGGATGCGAAAGACCTTGGCGCATCCTTCCGCGCGTTTCGCAAGAAAGGCCCGGAGCATGTGCGCGGTGAACTGGTCCGGTTCCTTGCCGCTCAATATCGGGGCGGCGACGAGAAGCTGTCCGCGATGATCGACAAGGAGACGCAGCCGAATATCCGCGAAGTCTGGACCCCCAATGCGGCGAACTTCTTTTCTCGCGTCGGAGGCCCCTACCTCAACGATCTGTGGCGCGATCTGCTGGACCTGTCCGACGATCACCCGACCGCCACGACCTTCGCCAAGCTGAAAAAGGGCGAGAAGGCCGACAAGCTGGAAGCCCTGTTCCGTGGCGACCACGATCTGCGCAGCGCCCTTGGCGTCACCGACGAGCAGGCCGCGAAGATCGGGGCATGGCTGCCCGAAGGCATGAAGTGAGATCGAGGGCGGGGCGGCAGCGCCCCGCCCACCGATGGAGGTTCCCATGAGATTCAAGCGTTCACCCCGACACCCGTTCACCGACACGCCCCGCAAGCGGGCCGCACTGCGCCGGAAACAGCGCCTTGAGCGCGAGGCCCTTCCGTTGCTGGCCGATCAGATTGCCGAGGCACAGCCGAGCGAGGACCGTGTTATGGCAGACCGCGCACTGGCATGGTCCGAACAGGAAATCAGGGACCGTCGCGCTCGGGCAGAGAAGTGGCATGAAGCCCGCCGCCAGATCGACGCCCTGCCCGAAGATGAGCGCCGCGCTGTGCGGCGGGCATGGGACTGCGCCCCATACCCCGCCGACCCGTCTTATCTGTTGAGCGTCCTGCACAGCTACAGCCAAGGCAGGATCGACTTGAAAAGCCCGCCTTTCCCGCTGTCGCGCACCGACGCCTCGGGCGCGAGGATCGCGAACCTGTTCGCTTCATCTGACCTGTTCGTGACGATCCTCAAGGCGCGGGAGATTGCCGCCGATCCTGACCGTCACCCGCTGGCGGAACGTCACGCAGCCTATCACCATCTTCAACTGGCGGCATCGAAGAACAAGGATCGCGACCGCGCCGCCCAGAATCGCGTGTTGGCCTCGCAGCTATTCCTTCGCCTCGGAGAATTGGAGAACGCCCATGCCTGATTTCACCGCCCACCGTCATCCGGTCCTTGCCGTGCGCTGCCCCGATTGCGGCAGAGCGCCCGGCGTCTGGTGCCGTCGCCCGAGCGGCCACATGGCGAGCGACTTTCATCACAGTCGCAAGGTGGAGGCGGATCGCGTCTTCATCGACCAGCACGGACCTGACGCCAGCATCCTGCGCGACGGCGACGGATGGATCATTGATCCACGCGGGCGCGTCGGCATTCGGCCTCAGCCCGAGCAACTGGCTTTGTTCTGAGGGATATTCATGGCGCTGGCGAGAACTGATCGACTGTGCTACGACTGGAACTAAAGGAGAACTTAGATGTTTGATCGCCGCGCTCACGCTGAAGAAATCATTGCCGAACTGATCGGCAAGATGTGGAACTGGTTCTTTATCGGAGCTGCTGGCGCGGCTATCGTGATCGCCGCTTGCATCGCGTTCTTCGCGGGGGTCAACGTCCCCAATCTGATTTACTGGATCGGCACAGCCATCGCCTTCGGGTGCTTCGCACAAGCCGCCAATCTGTCGAACGAAATTCGGAGCCGCCGCGCGCATCTTTGACGCCGGGCAGGCCAGCTTTTTGAGAATATCCTTGTGGTGAGGATAACACTGGCCCCGCTCGCGCGGGGCCTCTTTTTTCCAGGGACCGACATTCAGGACGATCATGCACGACGACGACGAAACCACCTTCAAGGATAGGCTCGATCTGGTTCAGTATCGCATGGCCGAGATCGTCTTTTGTCCGGGCCGTGTCGTCCGGGCCTGCTGGCGTGGCGGGCGACCGACGATCAACCGCTATATGCTGGCCTTCCTGACTGTGTTCCTGCCTGCCCTCGGATTCGGCATCGTCATGGGATGGGCCATGAGCGGGTCCGAGCATTTCCTGTTCGGCGCGGATCGGACATTCACCCGGCAGCTTGGCGAGGCGTTCATGCTGATCTGGATGATTGCCGTTCTCTACCTGCTCGCCATCGGCATCACGATTATCGTCATGGGCTGGTTCCGAAAGGGACCGCGCCGAGGGTGATGCCCGGTGCGCCGGGACTGCGCCCCGACGCACCGGCCTTGCGCTACCCGCGCAGGGGCCGCTGCGCGGCTTGGCCGTCAGCACCAACCCTGCCGCCTGCCCCCATTGTATTCCCGCGCCAGCCCTTCCCCGATCAGGATACCGGCCACGTCCGCACGACCGATGTAAAGCCGCGCTAGCCCTCGGTCATTTCGGTCGCGGCCCGGCAACACGATCAGTTCCACCAACTCGCCCGAGCCGATCAGCTCGCGCAAGCGCCTCGTCGCCTCGTCACCAAGCGCCTTTTCATATGCACATTGCGGATCGTAGGTTTCCGGCGTGTCGAGACCGACCAGCCGGAACCGCTCACCGCCCAGGTCAATCGTGTCGCCGTCGATCACATAGACTGAAGCCGGATTGATCGGCTCTGCCGCCGTCCCGGTGTCGATCGACAGCAAGGCCGCGACGATCATCGCACCTGTTGCCGCAACTCCAAACAAGCGCCTGCGTCGCGCATGTTGTCCGCGTCTCGATCCAGTTTCTCGCAGCCAGTTTCGCAAGCCGCTCTGCCCTCTTCTGTTCCTGTGCCGGTTGTCGCTAGGCCGCCATCGGGTTTCCCTTGACCCATTTGCCGCTGCGCAGATGAGCATCCGTCGCCCCAGGTTTCGACCGTCGCCGTGATTGTCCTTGCAGTATGAATCGAGCCCCTGTCGAGATCCACACGCCGCTGCCTTCCTTGATCTGGAACCGACACTGAAATTCGTGCAACCCAGGTATTCACCCGTCTCCTTGGTCCGGGTTTCTCAAACGGAACATTGCTTGTTCCTCTCTTAGCGACCGTCCGGGGCTAACGCCCCGCCATTCAATCAAAAAATCGGTTTCCGCTTTGCGGACCCTCCGATTTTTGGCTTGATCGCATCGAGGACCAGCATGACCGTTTTTCATCGAAACACTAAGATACCAAGGAGACAAAAAATGAATACCTTCGCTGAGTTTGAAATCATCGGTCGGGTCGGTCAGATCAAGGAAGGCAACGGCGTCCTCTGGGTTTCCATCGCCGCCGAGTATGGCCGCAAGGACAATCACGGCGACTTTCAGTCGAAACCCTTCTGGAACGACGTGAGTATCTTCAACGAGAACGTCATCAAATGGGTCAAGGAAAACACCGTCAAAGGCGACCTGGTTCGCGCGACCGGCACCATCCGCTCCGAGAGCTACGAGACCAATAGCGGCGAAACCCGCCACGGCGTGAAACTGGCCTGCGACAACTTCGCCAACCTGGCCCACATGATCCGCAAGCAGATGGAGCGGCAACAGGCGGGCTGACCGCCCGGGCGGGCCTCACGGCCCGCCTGCCCTTCGGGCGCGGCGCTGCGCCCCGACCAATCGGCCGCCCCCATCGAGAGGGCGGCCGATCGCGCTTCACAGCCTTCAGCTCCGAACCGCCGACAAGCGGCAATGCGACACTGGACCCCTGCGAAGGTGCAGGGTCTGCCTCCTTGAAAAACAGCGGCCACTCTACACGGCGCGGCGAGCCGTCAACACCAAGCCCTTCGGGGCGCTGCGCGCGTGTTGACGGCCCGCCTTTCCCGCCGTGTCACCGAGCCTCGTTTTTTCAATCAGGAGACAGACCATGAAATTCATTCGCAAGCGTTCCATCAAACTTCGTCGCATCGCCGCTCGCCGGCTCCGAGCCATCCGCAAGCTGCTGCGCGCAATCGACCTCAGCCTTACGATCTCGATCAACCTCGGCTTCCTGAAGGTCGGGATCACCCTCAAGCGCCGCCCCGAGTAGGGCGGCTGCAACGGCCAGGCCCTCCGGGGCTTGGCCTTTCTGCATTTCATCTTCCCTGAAATATCCTCGGGGGAGCGCCGCCAGGCGCGGGGGCAGACAGCCCCCTCACCGCTCCGGGCACATGCGCCGCAGCGCGGCCATTCCATCCGTAATGGCCGGGCCGTTGGGCACCTGAAGCTGGCCCAGGTTCTCGGTCACGGCCGCCGCCGCCGCCAAGGCGTCGCCATCGCCGCTCGTCGCCAGATGCGCCAGCATGGCGGCCTGGTTTTGCAGCATGTTGCCGGTCACTTCGATGTTGGCGATGTTCGCCTGCACCATCTGCGACATGGCCGCGCTCACAAGCTCGCAATCGTCAGCCGAGCCTTCCTGCGCATGGGCTGCTGCTGCGCCAACCAGGTATGCCGCCGCTGGCAGGCTGCGCATCACGTTTGCCGCTATCAGTTTCATCGAAAGCTCCTTTCTTCCGACCTCATGCGAGATCGGTCTTCGCAAAATCATCGCCCTTGTAGAGCAAGGGGGCATGAAACGCCTTAGCGGCGGCGTAGGCGAGGGCGTCACCCATGTTGAGTTTCGCCGGATGACCGGCCACCTTGCCGTATTTCCTCAACGCCGCGATCGCCGCCGAGCCCATGCTTTCGGTGAGGTGCATTTCACGAACGCCGAGTGATTGGAGCAGGTCTGCGACAAGCTCGCTCGCCTTGTCGAAGTGCGCCTCGCTGATATGCGTTACGCCATCCTTTTCCTTCAGATCCCGTGCGATCCCGAGCGTCGTTTCTACCCGCACAACCGGCGAAATCATCAGCTTGCCTCGGGCCTGTTCCATTGCTTTGAGCATCGCCGGGGCTTCCGGCTCATTCAGCAGCACGGCGCAAAGCGCGCTGGCGTCGATGAACATCAGTCATCACCCCACAGCTCATCCATGAACGGCTTGTCGTCGGATTCGCGCGGTTTCAGACCTGCCTCGGCTGCCTTTCGCTGAACCTTCGCTACACGTTCCGCGAGGGTTTCCTGCTTCTCCAACGCCGCTATACTATTGAGCAAGGCCGTGCGAACCGCTTCGGTTTTGTTCCTTGCGCCAGAGGCAGCAAGGTAGCGGTCAACGAGCTTATCTACGTCCGGGTCTTTGATGTAGAGGGGCATGTGCATATCCTTTCAGGATATACAATATAGCCGAAAAGTATATCCCGCAAGTGCTAGTATCTTCGATTGTTGAATTTCGTGGCGAATCCCGGTCGTTCGTGACCTCGTGCGGTTGCTCGAGGACACGCCCGCCCAGGACCGCGCCCTAGGCTTCGGCCGGCAAGCGGCCTGCGCCCCGAGCCTTCCCCCCTGCTCGTCCCTGCGCCAAGGTGCGCCGCCCGCCGTCTCGTCCCGAGCCACCGGGCAGCGCGGCGCATGGTCCTGTCAGGGGGCCAGTCTCGGCCCATCCGGGTAACGGTCGCTTTCGCAGCGCCAGACCTTACCACAGGTCGCCTGCAAGGCCCCTGCCCCGTCCCCCTGGCCGGGGCGGTCTGGAAAGCTCTGGCGGAAGAGGGTTCGGAGATCCCCGCGCTTGCGCGGCGATCACACTGGCAGGGGGGATTCGGGCAAGCCGAACGCCCCCTGCATCCTTGGGCCAGACCGCGCGAGCGCGCCCTGTCCGTATCGGGAACCGCCGGTTCCCCCACGCAAGCCCCATGAGCGGCGTCAGGGGGGTGTCCCCAACCACGGTCTCGGCCGGGGGCCGAGCTGCGTGGCCGGGTGATCCCCCTCCCCCCTTCCTTGTCATGGAGCTTGCGCGGGCCCCCCTCCTGCCCTCGCCGGGAGGCAGGCTTTCAGGAGAGGGCCGCTTGCAGCGGTCCTCGCCAGAAACCCCGCCCCAATTTTCGGCACCAGACCGGATAGGGCATCACCACAAGGAGGACGATTTATGTCCGCACGTCTTTTTTCTCTATGGTCCGAATATGACGGTCTGCCCGGCGCGGAAGTGGTCTATTCCGCCAATCCCGACCTGCTGCGCAAGATGGGCCGCGATCATCACGCAGCCGCCACGCACAAGCCCGATCTACGCTTGCTCGATCCCGAAGGCAAAACCGTCGCAACGATGGATACTTGGGCGACTGACTGGACGGAGATGGGGGCATGAGTGCCCCCAACAACACCCCCGACATTCAGGCAGCGCGCATCCTTGATGCACTGACCGCGCTCTATCCTGACGCCTCCGGCCAGGTAGCCGATCTGATGGAGTATGCGCTTTGCGACCTGCGCCATCTGGCCGATCAGCATGTGATCTGTTTCGGCAGCACGGATCAGAAGGGGTATCGCACCTACCTTCAGGAGAAGGCCCAATGAAACCGCAGATTTCACTCATCGAGGGGCGGCACCTGACCGCCTCCGACAAGCGCAATATTCTGGCTTGCATCGAGTATCAGCGCGACAAGCATCCCGCCACATGGGGCGCGGATTGGCTGGGCCGGAAATCTTCGCCCAAGCGATACACCGTCGCGCCGATCCCGGAGACGACGAACCGCTACGAAGTCCGAATCCGCGAGCACTACCGCAACGATTATGGCTGTCCCTGCGAGCGCACGGCCCGCCTTGTGATCGAGACCAAGGGTGTCGATCCCCTGCCCGCCGCCAAGTCGCACCCGGCTTGGGACAACGACGACCTTTTCGCAGCCATGCCTCGGGGAACCGAGGCATGAGCTGGCGCACCTTCGAGACCCGCGAACACCCCGACGACCTGCCCCGCGTCCACAAGGACGAGGCAACGGCATGGCGCTACGCCAGCCGCACCGGGCACGAGGTTTGGGAAGTGATCGAATATGGCCCGAACGCTGGCGAGCGGTTCCTGGGCCAAGGATGAAAGACGAGAGCATGACATTTCACAGCGAATTTCCAAAGATTGGCGAAACCGACCAGAAGGACCACGGCGCACCGGCAATCCGGCGCAGCCTGTCCGAGATCGTCGCGGAGTATGATGCAAAGGCCGAAAGCATCCCCGGCGCCATCGAGGCTTTCAAGAGGGCCGAAACCGCGATCAATGCCGCCGCTTGCATCGGCGGCACCTACGGCGGGCGCGTCTTTGCGACCGATCCGAGTCTATACGAGCGCGACGTGCGCCTGACCCTGCTGCGATCCGCATGGAAACACGTCTACGAAGGCTTGAATATCGAGAACATCGCCAGCGCCAAGGACCGGCAGCAGCTCGACTTGAAGCTGACCAAACCCCTGCCCTTCACCTTGGAAAATATCGCTGAGGTGTTCGGGAGCTATTTGCTCGATCAACGCTTTCACGTCCTCAAGGGGTTGGCCGAATGCTTCACCGATCTGGACCCGGCCTATAAGAGCCATTCCAAAGTGAAAATCGGCGTTGAGGGCCTGCCGAAACGGATCATCGTTTCCTATGTCACCGGCTGGAACAGTTGGGGCCGGGAGCGGGTGAAAGATACCCTTAACGCCCTGCGCGTCTATCGAAGCCAGCCGCGCTATACCTACCGCGAGTTTGAAGACACGATGGACGAGGTGCAGCGCCACGGCGAGGCTGATTTCTGCGGTGGCATCATCCGCGTTTTCAAGAATGGCAACGGCCACCTGATTTTCGACCCCGAGGGCCGAAAAGACATCAACCACGCCCTGGCCGAGTTCTATGGCGAAGTGTTGCCCGACGCGCCAAACGAGGCCGAAGCGAAGCGGCCAAGCACAGATGTTGCCCGCGATCTGCAATTCTATGCCAGCCCCCGGCCCGTGGCAGAAACCGTGATCGACGCCCTGCACCTTAGCGGCGGCGAGGAAATCCTAGAACCGTCTTGTGGCGACGGCGCACTGATGGACGAGCTGGCCCGGCGCAACGCCGATCTGCGCGAAAACCGGATGAGCGGGGCCGTGTCCGTCACAGGCGTTGAATACGACGCCGCCCGTGCCGACCTGGCCCGCGCGAAGGGCCATCACGTCATGACCGCGAATTTCCTTCAGGTCGCGCCCGATCCGCGGTTTGATAAGGTGGTCATGAACCCCCCTTTTTATGGGCGGCACTACAAGAAACACCTCGATCATGCGGTAAAGTTCCTGAAGCCCGGCGGCTGTCTGGTCTGCATCCTGCCCGCGTCCGCCTACTACGACCACGGCACCACAATTGGCGACTGGCGCGATCTGCCTGTGGGCAGCTTCGCCAGCTCCGGCACGAACATCCCCACCGGATACTGTGTCTATTACAAGCCCCGCGCCTGATCGTCGGGCGGGCCTTCCGGCCCGCCCTTCCACCTAGTATTCTGGCTACAAAGGAATTTTCGACATGATGCAGAGCATTTATCTTCGCGCTTATCTGGCAGGCTACGCGGGCCGGCATATCCCCCGTTCGATTCGCCGCCTGATCGCCGGAACCGAGTTTCACCGCGCATGGCTACTCGGGAGCATGGGCTTTTTTGAACAGGGCGGCGTTCGCTACGGTCCCGCATACCCTTACGGCATCGCACCCGAGTCGGAGCGGGCCTGATGGCCCGCCGATCTCGGGGCTTCACCCGTATCCGCTGGTTTCGGCGCAATGTGGCTTGGGGAACAGTCTATCTTACCTGTGACGAGGAAGACCCCTGCCGCATCAAGATCGGCTTCACGCAGCGCAAGACAGTTGATCGGAGGAAGGAGCTTTCGCGCAGCGTTCAAGGCCGAATGGTCATTGTCCAGACCGTGAGAATGCCCCATGCGTTCGCTCTTGAGGCCCGTTGTCACGCCAAGGTGGGGCGTCTGGCTGGACGAGACCGGACCCGCAATCGGGAATGGTATATCCTTCGAGACGGCGCATCGGTTAGCGACGTGGCACAGCTCATCACCGAGCAGGCGACACGGCTTCGCCGTATTGCCCGCCTCAAAATTGCATGGCCGATCTATGGCCGCATATCCCTTTTCGATTCAGGCTGGCGGCCGACAGGGCGAACCGACCCGATCAAGAGCGATCTGGTCTAGCCTCTTTCATCTTCCTGAAAATATCCTCGGGGGAGCGCCGTGAGGCGCGGGGGCAGACAGCCCCCTACGTCCTTCCTAGCCTGCACATTCCAGTGGCAGGAAACCGCCATTCGATGATGCGCTTAATGTCAGCGATGCTATAATATTGCGATGAAGCAGACGAGGAATTTCCGTGGCCGATAAGATCCAGCTTACCCCGAATGTCATCAACGAGCAGGGCTTACGGCTAAGCCTAAAACATGGAGGCCAGCTCGAAATTGAATGTCGTGAAGAACCATTCCGCAAGGGGCCGAGCTGGCACGGCCTTTGGTTCATGAAGAGTATCGATCCGTCCGGCGAGGTTCAGATGCTGGTGACTGCCCGGATGGATGCCACGCGGGGCGGGTTCAAGGTGAGAGAGTTCAAGACCGCTACCGGGATTATCTCCTTTCTTTCCGATTGCGGTTTCGCCGCTGTGCATTTCCCGCTTCGCGCCGGTGATAAGACGACGCTACGCCTTCAGCTTGCGGCCTGATCTAACGTCAGCTCATGGGCGACAGCTCCGCCCTTTCATCTTACCTTAAATATCCTCGGGAGAGCGCCGCAAGGCGCGGGGGCAGACAGCCCCCCGGCCGCGCAGGCGCCCAATGGATAGACAGGGGTTCGGAGATCCCCGCGCTTGCGCGGCGATCACACTGGCAGGGGGGATTCGGGCAAGCCGAACGCCCCCTGCATCCTTGGGCCAGGCCGCGCGAGCGCGCCCTGTCCGTATCGGGAACCGCCGGTTCCCCCACGCAAGCCCCATGAGCGGCGTCAGGGGGGGTGTCCCCAACCACGGTCTCGGCCGGGGGCCGAGCTGCGTGGCCGGGTGATCCCCCTCCCCCCCTTCCTTGTCATGGAGCTTGCGCGGGCCCCCCTCCTGCCCTCGCCGGGAGGCAGGCTTTCAGGAGAGGGCCGCTTGCAGCGGACCTCGCCAGAAACCCCGCCCCAATTTTCGGCACCAGACCGATAGGGCATCACCACAAGGAGGCCAGATATGGCTAAAGAGCGTTTTGACATCAAGCAGCACGTCACCGACACGATCATTGCGCAGATCGAGGCGGGCACCCCGCCGTGGCGCAAGCCGTGGACGGGCGACATGAGCGGCGCGAGCTTTCCCTTGCGGCACAATGGCGATTCCTATCAAGGCATCAACATTCTGATGCTTTGGGCGACGGCGCATGTTCGCGGCTACAATTCCGCGCGCTGGATGACCTTCAAACAGGCCCTTGAGCTTGGCGGTTGCGTGAAGAAGGGCGAGAAGGCGACGAAATCTGTTTTCTATGGCTCGATTGAACGCGAGGACGAGAACGCGGCAGTGGGCGAGGACGGCAAGCGCCGCATCCGGTTTGCCAAGACCAACAATGTTTTCAATGCCGACCAGATCGAGGGCTTGCCGGAAGCCTATTACATCCGCCCGGAACCGCCCCGCGATCTTGGCACCGAGGCCGACGCCGAACTTGACGCTTTCTTTGCCCGCAGCGGGGCGGAAATCATCACCACGGAGGAACCGCGCGCCTATTTCCATCCGACGAAAGACCACATCCATATGCCTCCGATTGCGACGTTTTACAGCGCCGCCGGATACTATGGGACACTTGCCCACGAACTGACCCATTGGGCTTGCGGTGAAAAGCGCCTTGCCACTCAGAAGGCCCGTGCGAACCGGAAGGAATACGCCTTTGACGAGCTGGTCGCGGAGATCGGCGCATGTTTCCTTGCCGTTCAGCTTGGCGTCGAGCCGCAGTTTGACCAGAGCGCGGCCTATGTCGAAGGATGGCTTGAGGCCCTGAAATCCGACAAGGAAATGATTTTCAAGGCTGCTGCCGAGGCACAGAAGGCCGTGGACTACATCAACGAAAAGGCCCGCGTATCCGAGGGTGAAAAGCAGGTGGCCGCATGAGCGGCCCCCACACCCTGCCCCGCCTGTCCTGCCGCAAATGCGGCAGGATAAACCCGCCGGTCTATTTCGCGCCGGTGGCGATCGAGGGCGAGGGCTCTTGCATCTGCTACGCTTGCGCCGAGGCGCGGCAATGGCTGGACCAAGACGGCAATCTGCGCCCCGGCGTCGAGCTTTGAACCTGTCAGCCCCTGCCCCCGGCGGGGGTTTCCTTTGCCCTGGTGCTATGTTTGACGGGGCCGGGGCCACGCTTGCGCGCGGCCCCGGCCCCGCCCGGCGCTTCGCGCCGAGCCTGCTTTCGCAGGCGCAAGGTCAGAGGCAGGTGAAGGGCATGGGATCGCCAAGCTCAACCTCGGTCGAGCTGTCGCCAATCATAACCGTGACTGTCTGATGCGCGCGGAATCCGGCGATCAGAGTTTCCCATTCCACGGGGTTGGCCGTCGCTTTTCCGTAGCGCCCATGCACCATTGCCGCGCCGATCCTGTTGCCATCGGGAAAGCTGAAGCCCACCTCGGCCGACAGGTCGGGGTTGTTGCCGGCTTCGATCAGGACGGCGCTTTCCGAGGTCCCGTAAACCGTGTTCGGATCACAAACCAGCGAGACCACCATGCCCGCATTCTCCGTGCGGTAGAGATCGACCCCGCGTTCATGCTCATGTTCCCAGGCACTTGCCACAGCGGGCGATGCCGTCAGAATAATTGTGCTGCAAATCAATGCTTTATGAAACTGCATAGGCTGCCTCCTTTTGGGAGCCAGCCTAGCATTTTGAGAACAAAAAGGGAAGATTATTCAAAGGTTTCGGCGGTTTCCGACCATTTGTCTTGCCACACGTCGAAAGAGGCAACCACGCGCCCCTCGGGGTTCTTCAAGGTAATTTCCCCGCGCGTCTTCGGATCGCGCATGTAAGCCGCGCCAAACTCGCGCAGGGTCTTCGAGCTGGTCGAGTAGACCGTGCCAAGGCTTCGCCCGTCTTCCTCGGCCGACAGCGAAAACATTGGTGTCTTACTCATAGATGACATTTTCCCTACGCCCGTCCTTCCAGCGCGGAAGTATCTCGCCGGTGTTCCACTCGTAGAGCCATCCGACGATTTCGCGCGTCCTGGCATCGAGGATGCGCTTGATTGCTTTCGCTTCCAGTCTTTTTTGCCTCGGCATGGTTTTCACTCCGTTTTTTTGATCCACGGAGCGCCCCGTTCCCGCGCCTTCTTCATCATTGAAGGGAGGGTAAGCGCTCGCTTACCCCTGCCGAGCGGCGAGCGTGAGAGGATGGGGGTGAAGCAAAATCGACAGGGGTGGTGCGGCCCGCAGGCGCAGCCGAGGACACGGCCCTGTCTATTTTGCTTCAGGGGGAAGGAAGCCGAAACTCCTTCCCCCTTCTACGCAATAACGTGACGCGGCTTGCCGCGTCTTCTAATCTTTCTTCTGTCGAAGCTCTTCGATGACTTCATCAAGGCAGGTCCAGAACACTGGTTCGAACTGGCCCCGCACCATCGCGCTATCGGATTGGAGACGAAGCGGATCATGCTTTTCGCGCAGATCGTCCAGGATGTTCGCGGGGAGCCGCTTCGTTGTGTGGTAGCCTTCACGCATCGGGAGGCGATCTGCCTCGGGCTTTTCGATGTATTTGGCCTTCAGCTCGAACCTGGCCGTTGCTCGGCGTCCGGCAAGCACGATCACATCGCGGGCCGCGATCCCCTGCCCTTCCAGAGCATCGAGTTTCTTGCCCTGATCGACCTTCACAGCAGCGTCGAGGCGCGTTTCCCGTTTTTCTGCGGCGGGCTTTGGTGCCTTTGGGGCCTGCGGTTGTCGCTCTTTCTCCACGCGCGGGCGAGCGGGCTTGTCAGCTTTAGGCTTGCTGGCAGAGGGCGTGTCGGTTTCAGGATCGGGCTTCGGAGGAGTTGGCGTTTGTTTAGCCGCCGGTTCCGCCGGAGCGGAGGGTTTCGGGATTTCCGCTGCGAAGGTTCCGGTGCTTTCGCGAGTGGTTCCGAAATTGGTGGTGTATTCAGGGTTGAAGCCCTTGATGTTCGGGCGTTGCTTTCGGGCCATTATGCGATCCCTCCAATGTCCTGAAGGATCGCCAGTGCTTCGTCCAGAGCCTCTTCATAGTGCTTTGCGTGGGTGCGGAGCAGAGGGTTCGGATCGTTGCGCCGTGCCTCAGCGAGATAGTGGAGAAATCCGAGGCTGGCGGCGTCTTTATGCTGTTTGCGCTCCATGAAGTAGTTCTGGACGACGGGGAAGGATTGAACCGCTTCCAGCTCAAGTTGCTGTTCGGTTTTACTCATCCGTGCGGGAACGCTGGAAAGAACGACATGGAAGGTCGGCAGGTTTTCGGGATCTTCGGTCCTTCCCCGGAGGTCAACATACCATTTGTGGGTGTCTTGCGTGATTTCCATATCGTCGTTGGACAGCATCATGGGCACCACAAGAATGTCGCTGAAGGCCGCGAGATCGTCGGCCCAAGCACCAGCGGCCCCGAGCGTGTCAACGAAGATGAAATCCGTTGACCCTTCTTCCCAGGCAGCATCCACCCGCGCCTCGAATGCTTCGGGTGACTTCAGCTCTTCGATGGTGAAATTCGGATCTTCGATCTTCAGCTTCTCAGCCCATCGAAACAAGGCTTGTTGCGGGTCAGCATCTAGGACAAGGCATTTCTTGCCTGTGTTCATAGCTGCACTCGCCAGGGCACGGGTCAGCATCGTCTTTCCGGCGCCGCCTTTGCGTGTCATGACCGTGATGACTTTCATGTTTTCGTTCGGCATTGCTCGGCCTCATGTTCAGTGTTGCTTGTCCGGTGTTCCGGGCTGATTGTCGCTTGTCGCTTGTCGCGTTTCAACTGTCGCCTGTTACTTGTCCCTTGTTGCGTGTTGCGGGTCAAGTGTTAATTATCCAGTGTCCAGTGGCCAGTGTCCAGTGTCCAGTGCCGCTTGTTGCCTGTGGTATGTTCCGTGTTGCGTGTTGTTTGTCGCGTGGCAACTGTTCATTGTTACGTGTTACGTGTTGCGTGTTGCGTGCGGGGCGGAGCGTTAAGGAGGCGAAAGGGCCGGCGTGCTGCCTCTCTTCTTCATCGCAATCAGACCTTTCGCTGGGACTGTCTGCTTCGGTCGGGGACGGCATGGCGCACAGGAGCACCCGCAGCGGCTCGCTGAGGGTGCTTCCGAGGCTTCTGAGGGGGAGGGGTGCGGAGAGGCGCTTCTAGCGCCTCACGGGGCATTTTTAGAGGGGTGGGCCGGAGCGGCCCAGATCGAACCAGGGTTCGATCACGGCACGGGCTAGCCGTGCCTAATGCGGAATACAGCCGAACTTAACGGCTTCGACACTCGACACAATCCCCGGATTGCGTCGAAGCCTATTCGTCTGTATGAAGGTGGCAGGAAATAAGGAGTGTATGTTCAGTATGTCGTCGCGCCGCCGTCTAACCCGTGAAGAACGGCTCGTCATCGTCCGCGAGAGCGGAAAAGGCGTTTCCGCAAAGGCACTTGCGGCGCGCTTCAAGGTGACGGAACGGGCGATCTACTACACGGTTCGGACTGAAAAAGAGCGCCGCCGCGAAAGCAGCATCAGGACGCGCCAGGTCAGCGTAACCGTTACCGAAGAAGAGCTTCGCGCGTTCGATGCCGTCTTGAGCAAGAACGGGATCAACAGCAGATCGGATGGTTTGCGCCGCCTGATCCAGTGTGCGAATGGCGTTTTCATCCCCGATGAACACCTGTCTTCTGAGCTGAGCAGCTTCCGTGCAGCCCTGAATCGTGTGGGTAACAACGTCTCCCAGATCGCCAAGCGCATGAACGAGGCGAACAAGAAGGGCCTTCGACCGCCCTTCGGGCCGGGCAGTCTATCGCAGATGCGGAGCCTCGCCGGGTTCGTTCTGGACTTTGCCGATCAGGTTCATTCGCTAGCAGAGCGCCGCCGCAGTCACCTGACATTGACGGTCAATGCCGCCTTGAAGGAGCTGGCAGATGGCGAAGAATAATGCGGTTGCCGCCGTCACTGGTGAGCTTTTCCAAGATGGGTGGAGCAAGGTTCGAGGCTCTATGCAGGGCCTGGGTCAGAAGCGGCAGCAGATGGCCCGTGCCGGGGCGGGGCATCGAGCGGCCGTTTTCAAGGCAATCCGGTCAGGCGGAACACACACGCGGGGTCAGCTCGTCAATCAGCTTGAGTATCTGACCACCAAGAGTTCGCATATCGTGGACAGCCGTGGCGTTCTCGATGGGAAGCGCCAGTTGAGCGCCGACGAGATCAAGAGCGTGGCAGATCGTTTCACCGAGCGTTGGGACAAGGGTTTCAACCCGAAGATGGGGCACACGACCCATCTGCTTATGTCGTTCCCCGTTGGCACGCGCGGGGCTGATGTTCGAGACATTGCCAGCGACGTTTGCGAGCGGTTCTTCGCCACGGAAGATCGCAATTTCGACTACCTGATCGCGGTGCATGAGGATCGGGCTCATCCTCATGCCCATGTCGTCCTGAACCGGCGGTCCCAGGAGGGCGAGTTCTTCTATCTGGGGCGGGATCACCATTTCAACTACGACGACTTCCGCACGGCGATGGTCGAAGAGGCTGAAAAATATGGTGTTTGTCTCGAAGCAACGCGCCGTTTGGATCGGGGTGTGGTAACATATCAGCCGCGCACCAAGGAGGTTTACGCGGCCAAGGAAGAGGGCAGGGAGCCGGTTGGACGTGTCCGCGTCGGGCGCGATCTGGACCGCGCGCTGGCGGAGATCGCCAGCAATACGAAGGTTTACCGTTCACTGGCCGCCGAGGCGTCGGCCGAGAACCGTGAGGATATTGCAAACGCCTTGTTTCGTGCCGGTGAGATGATGGCACGGGGCGGGCATCTTGAACAGAATGGAGAAGTTTACATGGCCGAGGAACAGTCCTTTGATGATCTGAGAAGCAGCTTTGCCGCACGGATGGAGCGCGTTGAGGCGATGGTTGCCAGCACGCCCGAGGTGCAGCGACCCCAAGCGCAGGCGCGTCTCAATGAAATCTATCGGGGGGTTGCCCACATGCAGCCTCTTGGCACCCGTTCGCAAACGCTACTTGATGCGCCTTCGGCCGATGGGGTCTATTCCGAGACCAATGTGAACCGCGATGCCGTCGAGCGGCTGCGCGAGCCTGAGACGAGGGCGCAGATCGAAACGGCCTTGCGTGGCACAGGCATTTCGTCCGAGACGATCATCGCACGGATCGAAACCACAGCGAATAACGCTGCGCTGGAACGCCAATGGCTTTCCGATGATTTGAGCCGCATCGCGGAGACTGATGGGCTCAATCTCGAACGGCGCGAAGATCTTCAACAAGCGGTGGACAAGCTGGACCAGGTGCATGTCCAGCTAGGGACCGCGCTCGAACGGGCCGAGGTTCTGCGCGACGATGGGGTGTTCGAGGACGATCCGGATTATCAAGACTTCCTGCGCGATCAGGCGAACGATGAAGTCTATCGGGAACGTGTCAGCGATGAGCTGCGGACCGAGGACGCCTTAATTCGAGCTGAGAATGATGGCATTTCCGCACGAGAGGCTGAGGCCGTGGCCGAGGTCGAGAAGGGGGTTCGTGACAATTTCGATGGGCCAAACAATGACTATGCCACATTCGAGCCTTTGGTGATCGAGCGGGATCGTGCGGCGCAGGGGCGCACGAATGTCAGCACCAACGCGGAGCTGGGCATGGCGTTCACGGCTCTGGCGAAAGAGCGCGCGGCAGGAGGTATGTCGGTTGAAGATCAGCGCCGGGCCGATGCTTTGTTGCGCGACACCGCTGACAGATATGGTGAGCAGATGCGCGACGGGTTGGTGCGCGAGGATACCCGCGAGTTCCGTTCGCATGAGCATGAGGATTTTGCGGGCTACAGTGCTGAAGTAGAGCGGTTCGAGCAGGATCGCTTGCGCGAGTTCGATGATGCGATGCGCCCCTACGAAGTCGAGACCGACAACGAGGGCGGGGTTTCCCATCAGGCCCATATCGAGCAGGCCAGCCTTGATCGCATGAGCAGCCGCATCCGCGACGAGCTTATGTCAGCCGATCAATCGGAGGACTTCGATACGCGCTATGATCGTGTGCAGGCTATGTCCGAGGACGGCCGGATCGAGGCAATGGCGCGGGAGCGGATTGCAAGCGAGCAGGCCGATTATCTCCGAGACAAGCCGGAAATCGTAGCGTCCCCGGACCTGATCTATCGTGACCAGCCCTATCAGGAAACGATTGTCGATCACGACCTATACGACCGGATCGAGACGGAGGCCCGCGCCGCCGGAGCTGACGAATCCACCGATGTGAAGGCGACTGTCGCAGATGACTTCAAGGCCCGGTATCCGGACATGCCCGATCACCTTGCACGGGGTCTGGGTCAGACCTACGCCACGGCAATGAGCATTCGGGACAGTGAGCGGGTTTCCGAGGTGGCGGCGCAACGTGAACTGACCAGCGCCGGCCGCAGTCCTGAGATCGAGCGTGTCATTGCTCACGAACGTGACGACAAGATCAACCCGACCTTCGCAGACGAGGCCAGTGGCCGCGCCTATCGCGAGGAAATCGAACGCGAGCTGGATGACGAGCGGATCGAGGCATTGCGCGAAGGCGATGCAGATGCCTTGGAGAACGTCATTGATGACCGTCTGGAACGGCTCTACGCCGCGAAAGCCTATCTGCAATCGGATGAAGCGACGGCCAACAGCGAGGCCACCCGCGAGGTCATTTCCGAGATTGCCGATGAAGAATACGATGCGCAGCGCCTGAAGCATGTTCAGAGCCACAGCGAAAAGGGGCAGACGCATGGATAAGGGCAAGATCGCAGTTGGCGTAATCCTCCTGACGCTGGTTTCGGCCGCTGTCGGCTATGTGATTGCGACTGCCTACCTCACGTTTCGCGATTATGGGCTGTCGGCTGAGATTGACTTCTTCTGGCTGGCGCAGAACTACCTGGATATGCGGATCGTCCGCCCCAACGACTTCGAGAAGGTCAATCTCATCATCGGCGGCTTTGCCCTAGCCGGGATGCTTCTGAGCGCGGTTCTGTCCGGGTCTGCACTCACCCGCTTCGGGCGCACCCATTGGCAGAAGGCCGCTGAAATGGCCCGCAACGGGTTTTTCGGTAAACCCGGCACAGGGTTTATCCTGGGCAAGATGGGCAAGCCGAAGTCGCGCGGAAAGCTCGTCACGTCGAAGGTTTTTCCCCACGCATTGATCGTCGCACCGACCGGGCGGGGGAAAACCACCGGCTTCGTTATCCCGAACCTTCTTACCTTCAAAGGGTCCGCCGTGGTCCTGGACGTGAAGGGGGAGAATTTTGAGCATACGGCCCGGCATCGAGCGTCGGAGGGCGACAAGGTGTTCCGCTTTGCACCGACCGATTGGCACGACCGGCGCAGCCATCGCTACAACCCGCTGCTGAGGATCTTCGAGCTGGACGATCCTGACCGAAAGCAGATGGAGCTTCAGCTTCTCGCCTCGCTCTTCCTGCAAGCTGACAGTGATCGTGTCCAAGGGCTTCTGAAAGGCGGTATCGACCTCTTCGTTGCAGCCGGTCTTCTGGCCTTCGAGCGGAAGCGGCCCACCTTGGGCGAAATCTACCGGATCAGCGCGTCCGGCGGCAATAAGCAGAAAGAGTTCATGAAGCGTCGGGACGAGGTTCGGAACCACGCTGCGAAGCTGATTTTCGAGCGGCTTGCATCCACCAACAACGATACGCTGACCTCCTATGTGTCCCTGTTGATGACCTCGGGCCTCGATCAATGGAGCAACCCGGCGATCGACGCCGCCACCATCGAATCGGACTTCGATTTCCGGACGATCCGCAAGAAGCCGTTCACCGTCTACCTGGTCGTCGCTCCGAACATGGTGAAGCCGATGGCCCCGCTGATCCGCCTGTTCTTCTCCGACCTGATTTCATCGCTTCAGGACAAGGAGCCGGGCAAGGATGAACCCTGGCCGGTGATGATTATGCTGGACGAGTTCAACCGCCTCGGGAAGATGCCCATCGTGGTCGAGAGCATCGAGACGCTGCGCTCCTACAAGGGGCACTTGGCTATCGTCACGCAAACGATCCCTGCGCTGGACGAGATATATGGCGAGAACACCCGCAGGGCGTTGCAGGGCAACGCTGGTGTGAAGCTCTACCTCACGCCCTCCGATGAAAAGACCGTCGAAGAACTGAGCAAGGCCGTGGGCAAGACGACCAAGCGCGTGGTCACGCGATCCCGGTCGATTGGTCGGAACCCCTTCGAGGGTCGCAGCATGTCCGAACGCACCGAGGAAACGTCTCTGTTGCCCGAAGATGAGGCGCGGCGGATGCCGCTCGATGACATTGTGATGGTCGTGGATGCCCAAATGCCGATCCGGGCAAAGCGTATCCAGTATTACGACGATCCGTTTTTCAAGGCGATCCACGGCGCACAGAAGGGCGAGCTACCTTTCCCTGAGCGGACCTTGAAAGCCGTCGAGCCGGTGATTGCGGAAGAACCGGAGGACGAGGCGCAGCCGACGCCGGCGGCTGCGCCGCAGGAGGCGGCCGAGAACCTTTCCGTGAAAGAGGCCAGCGATCAGCCTCATCGAGCAAAGCTGAAAACGTCGAAGCGCAAACGGTCCAAAGCTGTCGCCCAGGCTACGCAGGCGACTCGGGACATGGACGAGCGCCAGCGCGAGTTAGACCTGTCTGTTCAGCAGAGGCTCGATCTGCCCGAGCCGGGCGACGTTTCCGATGCCGACGTGCAGGCGTTGCGTGATGCCGATGCAAAGCTGGCAGAGTTCGAGGCAAGTTTTACGGAAGGGCAGGGAGGCGAACGCGCAACCGCGGCCGAGTAGCGATGTCCTTGCCGACCAACACAAAGAAAAAGGCCCGCTTGTGCGGGCCTTTTTCAATCTCCGAGGCGGTCAGCTCGATCTTTCATGCGCTGCATCTTGGCACCCGTTCCGGTCGATGGTGGGGTGCCTCCGCCCGTCGAAGACGGCGATCCCCGCATCGAGGCCATAGCTCGCCTCCCATATTCATTGGCCCGAAGGCCAACCACTTCCGCCGTAGAAGCCGCTCCCACTTGGTAGCGGTTTCGGGCTTGTTGGCTTCCCATAGCAGCTCGGGCGAACTGATAGCTGCCGCCCATCCCTGCATTCATGGCAGGCATGACGATGTTGCCAGATAGGGAGCGCGCGATAAACGGGGTCGCCAGAATGAAACCTTTTCCCATCAGGATCATCATGAAGAAGGGCAGCAAGGCACCGATGTTTGCTGCGCTTGAGGGGTCTCCGAGACGGTCGATCAGCGCGCTCGCAACGCCGATGATGGTCGAGAATACGCCTGCGATGATGATCGGATACATGGAAAAGGAGATCAGGGTGGACAGCCACCGAGCAAAGTAATCCTTCGTAACGTCGAAAAGCGTCAGGAAGATCATGATCGGAGCAAGGCCAATCAGGATCGAGATCAGCATCCTTGACATCATCACAAGCCACGCTGCGATCGCGCCTAGAACCGAGAGAAGGAACATTCCAAGCGTGTCGATCAATGCCCCGGCCATCCAGTTCAGGTTCTCACCGATCGCGTTGAGGTATTCGCCCATGCGGTTGATGAGCTGGTCAAATTCTTCCGCATAAGTTCCAGACGGCCCCGGCGCACCGCCACCTACCGAGGCCACTAGAGACCCGGCGATGCTGTCGATCCCGTTGAGAATCCCGTCTGCAAGATAGTTGAATTGGGCCCAGTTCGTTGCAAACAGCGCTACCAATCCGATCTTCACGGCAAGCCAGAATGACGTGCGCCCGTCCACACTTCGAACCTGAAAGGCCATGTTTATGAAGATCAGGATTACGATCAGTGTAGCGGACAGGGCAATCACAGTTCCAACGGTCGCAGCTATAGCTCCGAACTGTGATTCGGCTGCTTCTTCCAGGAAGCTATCAGCCGTCTCTACGAAGAAGGTTACTACGCTCATGTGACCCTCACCAGTTACCTTGCTCTTCGCAAATTGATCTTGCTGCGGGCCTCAGCTCGTTCGCCGTTCGACTGTATTCCGAGGTGCGTTCAAGGATCTCGTGTCTGTCGAGGCCGGCGTAGTTTTCAAAGTAATATTCCGAAGCCGCATCCCAGGAGGGAAAGCGAGTTTCACAGGAACAATCGCCAGTTTCGACAACTGCATTCAAACTTTGAGCTCGATACATCTGTTGAACGAGGATGTTCTTATGCGCGTCCCGCACATGTGCATTCTCCATCCAGTCAGGGCGGGGCGGTTGTTCCGGACACACACGGGGTTCATTGTCCAGCGTGGGCACGAATTGCGCAATGGCGGGGACGGGGGCCAGAACGAGGACCGCGATGCTGATAGCTTTAATCACGCCGCATCCTCCTTTTCCCCTGAAGCATTTTCACGCGTCAAGAATACATGAATGTTCGATCCAGCACGCCCTTCCGCACTGGCGTGGACCACGGAGACTACCTTGAAGCCTGCTTGTCCCCATTCCCTGAGTTTTTCGGGCATGGACTTCATGCTCTTTGCCGACAGAGGGTCGAAAGTCAGCACTTCGTTTTCAAAGGTTTTCATTGCTCTGGTCCTCACTTTCGTTGCCCGGCAGGTAGAACTCCGTTATACCCCGGTCGCCGTTGTGCCGCCCGGCCTGGATAATCACGTCTATCGAACTTTCGATATACTGTATCATGTCGGCATAGGTCATCGGCACATCCGTCTTCAGGGCGGCGATGGCGAGGCGCTGAACCGCCAATTGCGGCGTTTCCGCGTGGAGCGTCGTCATCGAGCCGCCGTGCCCGGTGTTGATGGCCTCTAGGAAGGTCATCGCCTCGCGCCCCCGAACCTCACCCAAGACAATGCGATCAGGCCGCATCCGCAGCGTGGAGGTAAGAAGAGTGTCAGCGGATTGCGTCTCCACATCGCGGTTCGCGATCAGCGTTACGACATTCGGCTGGTTCGGCAGTAGCTCGGCCGCTTCCTCGATAGTCACGATGCGCTCATCTTCCCCGACATAGGAGAGGATCTTCCTGGCCGCGACGGTTTTCCCAGTGGACGTTCCGCCGGAAACCACCATGTTCATTTTGTTCTCGACGCAGAACTTGATCGCGGCGTAAATGTCGCCGCTCTTCACGACCTGGCGCAGCTCGCGGTTCCGTTCCTGGCGGACGCCTTCAAGGCTGCGTTCTGCACCATAGAGATACTTCAGCTCGATCTTTTCCAGCGGCAGGGTAGAGAAGAAGCGCAACGAGATCGAATGCCCTGTCTGGACGGCAGGCGGTTGGATCACCTGCGCCCGGATCGGTCGGCCGCGATACTCGATGCTTACGGAGACGATGGGCTTCTCTTTCCCGATCCTAGTATTTGCCCCGGACGCGATCTGGTTGCCCAGGTCGCGGATTTCCGTCTGGCTCATGGACGCATCGAGAAGGCGCATGAAGTGATCGCCCTGAAATTCGCCCCAGACCCGGCCATCCGGGTTGATGCAAATCTCGATCACATCATCCCGCATGGCGTCAGGCAGCTTGTCGAGCGATGCTTGGAGGTAGCTGGAAGTCATTCAGAAGATCTCCACGTCCCGATCCACCATGACGGTGATCCGCGCACCTTGATCGACGTAGATCACCGGGCCGAGTGACAGGTAATCGCTCATCACATCGTCGGTCGCGTCTTGCAGATCATCGCCAACGTCCTCAGCAATGTCAGAGGATACTTCGTCATCAATCTGGTTTGCTGCTACCGCAGGCACCGCGCCGAGGATCGAGATCAGGGCGGCAGAACCGAAGCGTTCACCGAAGCGCGTATCCACAAAGCCCGTTACGCCCGACCGGCCCAACTCATCGCCACCGAACGAGCTGATGGTGACAGTCTGGTTCGTCGGCAGAATGATCCTGTCCCATGCGACGGTCACACGTTGCTGGCCCACATTGAGGCCCGAGCGATAGCGCCCGATCAGACGAGAGCCGCGAGGGATCAGGACGCGCGACCCGTCATAGGAATGCACGTCCTCCGAGATAATCGCCCGAATTTGTCCCGGCAGAGAGCTGTCCAGCGCCGTTTCGGTGACGGCTTGGATCATCGTGCCTTGAACCACCGTGTTCGACGGGTTGGCGATGACCTCAGCCTGCGTTACCTGCGAAGGCGATGCGCCATTGAGAACGAAATCTGTCACTTCTCCGAGCGTTCTTTCCGACAGGGCGCTTTCATCGCTCCCTGCACCGGAGTTGCCAAAGGCGATCATGGGCGAGTTGATCCGGGCTTCTTGAAACGCGGCCGCCTCCGCTCGCCGGCGTTCCAGTTCCGCAAGTCGCGCGTCCTCTTCATTGCTTGGCGGTGCCATTGGATTTTCTTGATCGAGCCGCGCGATTTCGAGCTCAGATTGAAGGCGACGAAGCTCGCGATCCCGAGCCGCCAACTCTTCCTGAAATTCCGATCTTGCGGCATCCGATGCTTCCTGAAGCGCGGCTACCTGTGCCGTTAGGGCCTCCAATGCCGCAGCCGCTTCACCATCATCGTCCGGCGCATCGCGCAGCTCTGCAATTTCAGCCTGAAGAGCTTCGAGCTGAGCCCGAAGCGCAGACTCAATCTCGCTCTCTACCTCGACGACCTCCGGTTCAGGCGGGGCAGGGGGCACGAAGGGCTCGATCGCACCGAAGCCATCGCCCTCTTCCTGAAACTCGGCAGGCCGCGCGGTTGGCAGCGGGTTTTCCGGTTCATCAGACGGCAGGGCCAGGTATGCGATCAGGCCAATGGCCGCGATGGCGCCGACACCGGCCAACGCCACCTTGGGCGACGGTCGTTCCTTCTTGGGCCCGCTTTCGCCTCCGGCTTCGAGCGCGGACAGGCGCTCTTCAAGATCCTTTTCGTCGCTCATGATCCGGTTCCTCCGGCGCTATTTTCCTGTATGCAGATGACGGTATCGCCCAGGCGCAAAACCCACTGGCGGTTCACCCCTGACACGCGAAGAACGCCGTCCTCGATCTGCTGACTGTTCACCGTTCGCTCGCGGCCTGCCGAATACTGGAAGATCGCAGGGACCGGGGCGTTCGGAGCAAAGCGGAAATAGGTGAATGTCCCATCGTCCCACACGGCTGTCGGAGTGATTTCCGAGCGCCCCGACGCCGCATAGTTGTAATTCGGTGCCCTTTGCGCGACGGCGTTCGTCGGGCGCGTTCGATCCTGCGGATACCGGAATTGGACAACGTAGTAGGTCGGGGAGGACGATTCCGTGACGTTGAAATAGTAGCTGCGGCGGTTCGTATAGACCGTGATGTTCGTGTGGACACCCCGAGCCAAGGGCTTCACGGCGAAGGCACGGCCACCCGGAACGCCGTCGAGCTGAAAGCCTTCCGTGTCACCAGCAATAATCGAGCGGATGGTTTCCCCTTCACCGAACTCCACACTGGTAACATGGGTCAGGCTGACGCGAAGGCGGTAGACCTGTCCATCGGTGTAGGTTGCGATCCGAACGCGGCTGTCGTGGCTTCCGGCTCTCGGGTTGCTTTCCGCGAAGGCCGGAGCAACTGCCAGGGCAAGAGCGACGGACAGAAGGCCGGTTTTAAGCATCTTCATATCAGTTCTCCATTCTGTCCGAGCGAATTGCGTATTCGGTGACGGTAAAGCCGAACGGGTTCGTCCAGACCTCATCAATCTGCCGCCGCTCTTCGGGCCGGAAGTCGAACATCAACGTGACCGTGAACAGGCCAGCTTGGACGCCCTGCTGCGACGTGAGCCGCTTGCGAAGGCGCACAGTGGCCCGGTTGTCCCCGATCCGGTTGATGCTCAGAATTTCAACGTCGAGCCGGGCATCCGGGCCGTAGACGTTGGGCGGATAGTTCTCGCTTGCGCTGTTCCAGAGCTGGCGCAGCGAGGCAGCGGCGTTGCCGTCCGACATTGCCAGCACCCCGCGAACGCGCAGGTCATTGTCGAGCTGGTTGTAAGTCTCCCGCTGCGTGACATAGCGGAAGACCGCAGCTTCAATGACCGCCTGATTCTCGGTGACGCGCACGGCCCCGACAGAGGCATTCGGCAGGGCCATGCCGGAATTGGGGTCGTAGGGAACGACAACCGGCGCAGGATCAACATCGAGGACCGCGACCGCCATTCCTCCAAGGCATCCCAACACGCCGAAACCCAAACCGACGAAGGCCAGCTTCTGCCAGAGCTTTTCACGGCGACGGGCACCGTAAATCAGCTCTTCCTCAATGATTTCTTGATCCTTAACCACTTGCCCGCCTCTCTTAGTCTGCCGAAAGATCGGGCATGGTGAAGTCCATGTAGCGATCTTCTTCCGCCCGATCCGCTGCTTCGATGACGCCGGCCTGGCCCTCGCCCACGGTGCCAACCGCGAGAAGCTGCATGATCGAGACAAGAATGATGCCGTTCTCAGCCACGACGCGCGTGTTGAGGTCGATGCTTTCCTTCAGGGTTTCCATGTCACCCGTCAGGTCCACGAGGCGGTCGATCCGCTCAAGCGACTGCCCGGCTTCGGTGTAGCTGTTCTGTGCGGCGGCAGAGACCATCGCGCCAGTCGTGGCTCGGGTGGCAACCCGTTCCGCGCCGCCATTGCCGCTGTTCGCCATTTCCGAAAGCGTGTCTTCATCGAAACCGTGTTCGGCCAGAACTTGCTCCATCTGTGTTCGGATTTGACTGGAACCGGAGCCAGTAAGGCCGCTCCAATCGCCTTGCTGGATCGCGGCGATGGTGCCGGTAATGTCGCCAAATTCTTGATCGAGCAGCCCGTTCAGCCAGTCTTCCATTTCCGTCGAAATGATCTCGGGAAGCTCGGCGAGGCCTGTCAGGGCGGCATAAGTGTCCTGAAGTTGCGCGTATTGCTCTTGCAGCGTTGTCAGTTGTTCCTGAAGCTGAAGCAGTTGATCGTTCTGAAGGATTTCATCTTCGATCATCTGCTGAAGCTGGCGGATTTCCTGCGCGATATTCTGCGTGTCCACGGTGGGAACGCCTTGCGCATAGGCAGCCGGTGCCGTGGTCCCGAGCAGCGAAACGGGCGCAACAGCGAGGCCGAGGCCGAGGAAACCGGCGGTTGCGATTTTGCGGATCACCGCGTTGATGTTCATCGACGGTTTCATCAGTCGAAATCCTCCATATTGAAGTCCATGAATTGCTGTTCTTGCTGGCGGTCGGCCGCGAGCGCGATCGACTCGGCGCTTGCCGGGCGTGCCCTGGCCGCAAGGAGCCGGGCCATGATGGCGCTGAGCCGCCCAAACTCGGCACGGGCATAGGTGTTCAGCGCCATAGCCTCCTGCACATCCTCGGTTTCGCTGATCCGCTGGATGATGCTTTGAAGTCGTCGCGCGGCAGCTTCGACCGTTGCCATGCTGTTGTTCGCGTAGAAACTGGCCCCGGCGCCGGTGAAGGAGAGGTTCGAGTTCGCGAGCAGCGCCGGGTCGATGGTGCCAACGGCATCGCCGCCGCCGCCACGCGCCAGATATTCGTTGTATTTCGCCGGGATCACCTGAACGTAGTGCTGCGTTTCCTGGAACGGCGGCACTCCCCCATAGTTCTGCACGTTGCCGGGACCGGCGTTGTAGGCAGCGAGGGCGTGGATGATGTTGCCGTCGAACATGGCAAGCATCTGCGCCAGATAGCGAGCGCCGCCTTCAACCTGCAAATACGGGCTGTCGTAATACTCGGGATAGATGCCGAGATCGCCGGCGGTGCCGGGCATGATCTGCGTCAGGCCAAAGGCCCCGACCGGCGACCGTGCGCCGATGGAGAACCGGCTTTCCTGCCAAATCAGAGCTTGCAACATGTAGCGCCATTCCCTGACCGAGAACCCCGCTTGATTGACACCCGAGCGGCCATGCGTTTCCTGCGCGACCTGGATAATCAGCTCTTCAACGTTCTTTGCCGCGTCCCCGAACATCTGCGCAGCGCCGGGGTTGCTGTCATCCGGGTCATAGACCACATCGGCCGACGCCTCGGGGTCTGCCCCATCTTCCAACGCGGAGACCATGCCCGGAATGCCCTGGCCGCCGAGGCTGGTTTGGGCGTCGAGGATCTGTTGCAGAATGGAGAGCTGTTCTTGCTCGATTGCCGCAATCTCTTCCTGCACCGCGAGCGTTTCGCGCTGCGTGGCGAGATCGCTTTCCCGATGAGCGTTCGACGCCTCGTTTCTGATAATCAGGCTACCGTCCACTGTGGGGACACCCTGCGCGATCGCGCTGGTTCCCCACAGGAAGGCGATGGCCGTCAGTGCAGCCGTCTTACCCATCACCAAGGCCCTCCGGGCCGCCGATCGCGGTAAAGGTGCAGGGTGCTGATTTGGTCGAAATCCGGGCCTGCGGTTGCGGTTCACTCGTAGGAAGGAAGGCCATGCTGTGACTGCTGCGCGTCACCGTGTCGAAACAATTCGCTTCGGACGGCCGATACTCGGCACAGCCAGCGACACCGAGAGCGGTCAGCATAATCAGGATTGCAGTAGGTTTCATTCGACCCTCCAAAAATCTTCACGCTGGCGGTAATCGGCACCCACCAACTGTTCACCTTTTTCCATCCCGCCGAGGACGGTTAGGAGCGGCCCGAGGGCGCTCAAATCTGCATTGATGACGACCGATCCCTGGTCATCTCGAACCAGCCCCATGCGGGACGCCGGGCTGGACGTGAGCAGCACGTCCAGTTCCTTGTCATGAAGGTTCAGCATCGCGTAGTCCGATGCCTTGGCCCGGATGTTCGGCAGAAGGATTTGCGTTGGCACCGCTTCAACGATGGTTTTGCCGGTGCGCGTCTGTTCGAGCTGACTGGCATACTGCGTCATCATCACGACGACCGCATTTTGCTTCCGGGCCGTCACGAGCCAGTTCGAGAGGCGTTCAGCGAAATAGCCGTTGTCGAGAGCTTTCCACGCCTCATCAATGACAATGATGGTTGGCTTGCGGTCCTCGATAACCCGCTCAACGCGGCGGAAGAGGTAGGACAGCACAGCCATCCGCTCTTTCTCGCTTTCGCTGTCGAGAATGCCGGTTAGATCGAAGCCAACAACTTCCCCGTCGAGTGAGAACGTATCTTCACGGTTCTGGCCGAAAATCCAGCCATATCGACCCTCGGCAGTCCATTCTTGCAGGCGCTCATGAAGATCACCGCCATCATCGGCCGAGATAAAAAGCGAGGCCAGATCGTGCCAGTTGCGCAGGTTCGCATCGCTGGCCGTCGCGTTCTGCCGAACCACTTGCTGAATAAGGTTCGTCTGCGCGGGGGTCAGCGGCTTGTCCGAACGATGGATCAGCGAGGCCAGCCAGTCGGAGAGCCATGCCTGCCCGCGTTCGTCAATCTCGGTCCACAGCGGGTTGAGCCCCGTCGCGTCACCGGCTTTGATCGAGGAATAGCGGCCACCGTTTGCGCGCACCGCCATTTCCATGCCCAAGCGATAGTCGAACACGAAAAGACGTGCCCCGGCCCGCCGGGCCTGCGTCATCAGGAATGCCGAGAGAACCGACTTCCCCGAGCCAGGACGCCCAAGGATCAGCGTGTGACCGCCGGTCGGCTCTTTGTCCGGGGAGCCTTGTTCATGGTAGTTGAAGGAGAATGCCGAGCGTTCCGGTGTGGGAAACATGGTGATAACCTTGCCCCACGGCACCTGGTCCGCTGTCTTGCCGAGCGGTGTCCGATGGAACGCGGCGAAGTCCGCGAAATTCCGGTTCGTCACCGCCCCCTTTCGGCTCCGCGCGTGCCCGTTGCCGGGGTGTTGGGCAAAGAAATGGGTGGCGCTGGCGAAGCCTTCTGCAATCAGGTTCACACCTTCGGTCGAGGCCGTGTTCTTGATCTCGCCGCCGATATTTGCCAGCTTTTCTTCGCTGTCCGCGAACACGGCCACCGACATATGGTGATCGCCAAAGCTCAGACGCTTCGATTCAAGATCATCGAGCGCGGTCGGCAGCTCTTCGAGCAGCGACACGGCGCCATCGTTAGCCGAGGCCCGAAGCCGCATCTGCCGCTTGATCCGCCCTGCCATCCAGTTGCTGTTGATGGGGGTGAAGCTGTGCGTCACGATCATATCGACCGGCAGGCTCAGCTCATCGAACATCGTGCAATGCGTCTTCTCGGGATAGTCCTTCACCGCGAAGATCGAGCCGATGCGCGGGCCGGTTGCCCCATCGGACAGAAAGAACTTGTCGCCTTTGAAGGTGACGCGCGTGTTCGCCACATTTTCGGCAACGATTGTCGTGCGGGCACCGCGATACAGCGGCAGCTCTTGGCCAGTGTTCAACGCGCCCAGGAAGCCAAGAAGCTCGCCCGAAGGCTCATTGAGCAGCCGGGGGTTCATGTCTGCGAAGGACGACATAAGGAAGCGAACAACCTCCTGAAGCCTGCCCATCCGCTTTTCCGTTTGCGCCCGCAGCAGCTCGGCCGACTTGGCCGCGCGCAGCGGCAGCTTAGAGCCGACAGCCGGGCGGTTCATGACGGTAAGCGTCAGCGTCTTGTCCCGCAAATGGCGCTGACCGAGAGCCTGCCGCCAGCGACGATCCACAGCCGCGGCGAAGCTATCGCCTTCGACCGGAACAAGATCGGGCGTGATCGCTTTTGAAACTTTGTGGACATAGAACGAGCATTCCGGCCCGATCCGCGCGACCACGGACGCAAAGAGCGCCCGTGTGCGGTCCAGATATTCGTCGTCGGTGGTGTTGCTGTTCACCCCGTCCAGACGGATGCACTGAAATAGTTCATTGCCCCGCGTCCGCACGGTCTTGTCGTCAACGAGGCTGATATAGGGCAGCATCGAGGCGAGCTTCACTTCACGCCCGAACCAGCCAGGCAGCAGGGACCGGGGGTCATAATTCGTATCACGGGGCATAGCTGTCTCCGCCGTGGATTTTGCGATTGAGGGTCGGGCGCGTGACCTGCAAGGCCGTCACCACCACGTCGAGGAAATTTTCGTCCCAATCCGCCGCCTTCCACAGCAGGGGATAGGCAGCCGCCGCGATAGCCGCGACTGCCCAATGCTGAAGCCAGACGAAGATCAGAACAGACCCGAAAAGCCAGACCATCGCATACATGATCGGCAGCCCGAGAAGTTTGGGAGGCCGGACAAGGCCAAGGAAAAGACGAGACTGTTCCGCCATCGTGCCAGCTCCTTACGAAGACCAGATTGCGGAAACGATGGTCGGTGCGGCAGCGATACCCGCGATTGCCACCACAACCCACATGGCCTGACGGAAATCGAGAATGCCGAAGAGCCACGACAGGAAAACACCGATCAGCGCCAGCGTGCCGATCACGATCCCAAGGGGGCCGGTGATCGCGTCCACGATGCCCTGAAGCACATCCTGGACTGGCGATAGGTCGATGCTTTGCGCCAGAGCGGGTTCTGCCAGCATCAGCAGAACCCCGCAGAGCGCGACGAAGACGTTAAGATTAGGCTTCATGAATGTTCTCCTTCGAGCCTGTTGAAAACTGCCAGCACGCGGCTGACGTGGTTTTGCGTCTCCCGATAGGGTGGGATGCCGCCATGCCGCTCCACCGCCTCGGGGCCCGCGTTGTAGGCGGCCAAAGCAAGTCGAGCGTCCCCAAAGCGGGCCAGCATCATCAGGAGATACCGAGCAGACCCGTCGAGGTTCTGTTGCCAGTCGTGGGGATCGACGCCGAGATTGGCCGCCGTCGCTGGCATGAGCTGCCCCAACCCGATCGCGCCAACATGGCTTCGGGCGCTCGGGTTGTAGGCACTCTCAATTTCAATGTTCGCTTGATAGAGCAGCCGCCATTCGGTCACGCTGATGTTCGCGCGGCGCAAAGCCGGATGGCTCGCGTAGCGAAGGGCGGTCTGGTCGATGGCATTCAGGATCGCGGGTCGGGGTGCCACGGCGCGAGGCGCCACAGCAGCCACCCGGAACGAACCGTCCCCTTCCTCGGCTGCATCCCGGTCACGGCCGAACAGCGTCAGCTCGTCGGAAGCCGATCCTTGGCCGACACCATCATTGTAATTTCGGGCGAAGTTGGTTTGCGGGGTGGAGGGTCGAAGCGATCCATCGCCCTCCATCACCAGCACCATGCCCTGAGCCAGAGCAACGGTGCAGGACAGCGCCAGAGCGGCGCTAGTCGTCGTCAGATAGCGTGTTGCCGTTCGGCAGAACGTGGAGGGCGCGGCCCCCTTTTCGCAGGGGGATGTGGATCGGATCGAAGCCAAACCCTTCGAGGAAGGAGATGAGGCCGTTCGCGGTCTTGAAGAGCCGCAATTGGATTTCCTCTTCCTGCTTGTTCCAGCGACGCCCCGGCACAAGCAGCTTCTCAACCGATCTGTCTTCGGTGACAGCCCGGATGAACCACTCCCCATACCAGACTGCATTTTTTCGGAACGCTGGGGTTTTACATACAACCTCAGCTTGATACCCCTGCTGCAAGAGGACCCTGAATTGCGTCTCTGTAACCACATTAGGCGCTTCTTTGTTTAGGTCTGTCCTCACGATCGGCGCTTTCCCTTCTGGTTAACGGACCGTGAACCCTTCTCGGGCTCTTCAGTCCTACGACATTATAAGATGGGGCGCAACATTGTAATGTTGCGCCTCGCAGAAAGTTCTGCTCTAAGGCACCAATACACATCACCAACCAAATTCCCAAGTGATCTAAAGGGACAGCGCAGGATGCCGAGAACGCAGCTACCGGCCTACATGCTTATAATGTCGTCTATTTTTTCGGCTTCCGGGGTGCAAGCAAATACCTGCTTTCCCCCTGAACGGCCCTTCGTTCCCGCCGAAATCGAGTCCGCAAGGGAGTATCGCGACCTGATCTATGACGACTTCCAGATCTACTTCGAGGACTTCAGCGTCTACCTGCAATGTCTCGATCAAGAGCGGGCGCGGGCCTTCCAGGAAGGGCAGGAGGTCAGTGAGGAATACCGACGCTTCTTCGATCAAGTGGTCTCCGACGACTGATACCTCTATAGTTGAGCGGGTTTCCGCTTGTGGCCGTCGATACCCTTACGGTCGAACCGAGCAGATGAACGCCTGCGAGAAGCTGGCGCGAACCGCCCTTGCCCCGGCCTGCAAGATGATTTTCAACCGGAATATGTTGCCAATCGGCCTGCATTCGCCCTATCACAAGATTATAAGAGTGCGCTCTTCCTTATAGCACCGCCATTAATCGAAGGAGATACCATGTTGAAGCTGCTCCGAACAACCGCACTGGCCTGCGCCGTCGCGGCGTCCAGCTTTGTCGCGGCCCCGGAGCGGGCACAAGCACAAAGCTATCAGATCGACTGTGCCATTCTGCTCTGCCTTTCGGGCGGCTGGCCAGCCTCAGAGCCTTGTGCTCGTGCCCGCGCAGAGTTCATTCGCAGGATCACACCCTGGCCGGTCGAGCCGCCCCTGCAAATCTGGCGCTGTCCGATGGGCGCGTCCTTCAACGTCGATCCGTCCGAGCTGAACCGGGCCCGCTTCTTTGACATTCTTATGCAGGACAGCGCCCCCCCGCCGCTGCAATCCTTTCCAAGCGCACCACTCACGGACGCCGCGCTTAAGCCGCAACCCGCCGTTCTTCGCCAGAGCGGCGGGGCTGCCCGGCGGTTGCCTGAAGGCTTCGCCCTGCATTTCGTGCAGGAAGGGGAATACAGCGACGACAACGGCACGGCCGACATCGACATCAGCGGGTCGGAGTTCGATTTCGTCCGTTCGATCCGCGTCTTCAATGTGACCTATGCCCGCCAGCGCGAGACCCGTGACGACTGCTCGCGCATGGCGAACGTCCGCATGGGGTCTTATGGCACCCAAGGAGACTTCTATTGGCGCAATTCATCGGTTGGCGCTTTGCCTGAAGCTCACACGGGAATGGAGCGGTTTGGCGAGAACTGCCCTGGCATCTGGCACCGTTCGGTTTTCGTGGAATGGCGTGATTATCAAGGCAACTATGGTTTCGAGCAGGTCAACTACTAAGAGTAGTGCCGAGGAAGGCCGTTCAATACTATAATTGCGACAGGCAACTAAAGAGAGTATGCCTGTCGTGAACGATCATAAGAATCGAACAGGCAAGGAGAGCAGACACCCCGAAAAGCAAACCCCCCGCAAGGCGGCAACCAAGCGAGGGGGGGTCTAAGAACCAAGGAATTGGCGTTCCGAACGGTCCAACACAATCTGTTTTCAGGACTGGTTCTACCACCCTCCCGACAGCCAAACAAGCAAAAAACGCACCTGTGCGAACAGGAGAACTTTGCCTTGCCGCCTTGTCCAACGAGCAGAAAAGGACAAGGAAATGAACCACTCACCACAAGTCGCGTTGCCGCAGGGCATGACCCGCCGCGACGTGATCGCGGTTATCAGCGAGATCGGACCCGACCTAAACCTGAGCGGCGCAGCAATCTTCGTGCTGACCAAGCTCATCGGCAGCACGAGCGAAAAGGACTGGATCGAACCCGGTGCCGATCCGACCTTCTACGGCACCCAGGAAACGATGGCCGAGCGCCTTCAAATGACCGCACGGCAGCTCCGCAGCCATGAGCGGAACTTCGAGCGCAAGAACATCCTGAAGCGTGACACCAAGGCGAACGGTGCCCGCGAAGCCGGGACCGGGCGGGGCTTGCTTTTCACCCCGCTCAAAGCCTGCTTTGCCGACCTGTTGGCCCTGCGCGACCAGAAGCGCGCCGTGACCAAGCGCATCAAGGAGCTGAAGAGCCTTCGCAGCGTTCGCTTGCGCCGGATGAAGGAAGCAATCGCGCGGCTCGCCCCCGAAGCACTGGAAGATGAGGCAGTCGCCTCGGTCCTCGCCCGGTTTGATGCCTGGCCGCGCTCCGACCGGCTTCATTCCCTCGGACTGGACCGCCTCGAAGTCCATGTCGAAGCCACTGCCAAGCTGTGCATGGAACTCGAAGAGATCATTGAAAACCTACCTAATTCTTCCTGTGAACCGGCAGAAACCTTCCGGTCCTTTATACAAGAGGACAACCAGCAGAATCCTTCTGTATCCTGTAACGCTAGCGTGGATGAAAGGAGCGCGGGCAAGCCCGCGCACACTGGATTCCTTAGATCGGGGCCTTCCGGCCCCGATATTTGCAGAGAAAATAAGTGTGAAGCGGATAGCGGTGTTATCAACCCCAAACTTGAGGCGCTTTTTGAACCGGAGCAGCTTTTCAAGCTCGCATCGCCCGACTTCCAGATGACCCTTCAGGCAAGATCCAATCAGATCACGAAGGAAACTATGATCGACGCCGCCCACGACATGCTTTCGCCGCTCGGGATCAACTATTCCGCATGGCGATCCGCGTGCGGCGAACTCGGCCGCCTCGGCGCCACCCTTTGCGTCCTGGTCCTCGATGCGAACCGCGACCACCCGCAAACCCCGGTGCGTAACCCCGGCGGTGCGCTGCGCGGCATGATCCGGGCGCACAAACGCGGCAACCTCAACCTCATCGGCAGCGTGATCGGCTTGCAGCGCCGGCGAGGATACTAGGATGCAGCGGTTAACCGTTCCGTCGATCCGACCGCGACGGATTGCAGCTATACATGCCAAGCTCCGCACCATCATCGCCGTGCGCGATGACCGTGCCGGCGATCGTTGCCCCGGCTGGCTCCAGCCCCCGCATTTCGACCTCGGCGCTGACGCCCTGGAACGTGCGCAGCGCCGCCAGCTCGCACGCCTCCACATCGTCAAACTCGGCCGTGATGACCTCGGAACCCGACTGCATGTTGAACAGCACCAAAATCAGGATGATTTTCATGTGAGACCCTTTCTACGAGAGAGGGCCGGCACCTCGCGGTCCCGACCCTCTTGGAGAACAGCGCATGACGCTTTCACCTTCCGCGACCATCGGCATCCCTGCCTGTATCGCAAGGCCATCAATATCATAATGATGGACTCAGAACAACAACATCGCGATGATTTCCGTCCTTTCATCTTCCCTGAAATATCCTCGGGGGAGCGCCACAAGGCGCGGGGGCAGACAGCCCCCACTGAACACTGTTTCCAACGTTTGGAGAACACAACATGACGACAGCACAGAAGGCCACGACTATAGGCTTCTTGATCTTCATCACCGGCACCGCTTTGGGTTTTGCCGTGCGCCACCAAATTGCCCTTCAGCATGGCAGAGCTTTCGGGGAAATCATCACGAGTATCTGCGCGAACGAAGGATATGCAGGTGCGCTGTTTCCTTTGGGTGATCCAGATCAAGCCCGTTGCATGTCCGAAGACGAATCTGCTGAGCTCAAAGCCGTCAATAATCTCTAATATAACCGTGTCCACAAAGGAACCGTTATGGAACATGCCTCTGGACCTGTCCAAAACTACCTTTCTCGGGTTTTGAACGCATGCTACTTTTCGGCCAGATATTTCGGTCACTCTAGGGACGTGTTCATTGCCTTCAGCTTTACCCCTCGCACCGGCCCAGGCCGACCCGCCCCGAACCTTTGCCTATGTTCGGGTTTCGACCGTCGAGCAGTCTGTCGCATCGCAGGTTCACGAGATCGAGGCGGCGGGCTTCCAGATGCCGGAATATCGAATCCTTACGGAGACGATTTCCGGCAGCGTCCCCGCGAAACAGCGCCCCCAGTTCGCGCGGCTGGTCGATCGGCTGGAACCGGGCGACATACTGGTTGTGACGAAGCTCGACCGCCTCGGCCGCGATGCGATCGACGTGTCATCGACAGTTGCGGAGTTGGCCAAAATTCCCGTTCGCGTTCACTGTCTCGCATTTCCTGGGCTGGATCTTACAAGTGCATCGGGAACATTGACCATGAATGTCATCAACGCCGTTGCTCAGTTCGAGCGTGACCTGCTTCGAGAGCGAACCCAGATCGGGCTTGCTGCCGCGCGGGCCAAAGGCAAACGCATCGGCCGCCCCCGCGCCCTTTCGACCAAGGCCGAAGAGGATGCGCGGGCCGCGTTGGCAGCGGGCGAATCCATTTCCAAGATCGCTAAACGGCTGGCAGTCAGCCGAGCGACCATCACGAGACTCCGCGACGATCAGCTAGCGGCACAATCAACCGACTGAGCCGCGATCTGCCTTTTCCCGACACCTTGCAGGACGATCCGCATCCTGTCGGCCGAGAAGGTTCGGATAAGTGCCAAGGCTTGATCTGGATCGCCCCTTAACCGGGTCTCAGCCCGACATCCTTAGTAGTTGGGCGTGTAATCCTCCGGTAGCATTCAGCTTTGAAATGGTGCAGTCTGACGCGAGCATGGTGTTAGAGCGGAGGCAGCGATGCAGGAACACCCTTTTGATAACGACTTTCATGTAACGCCCCAGCAGGTTGAGCAATTTCAACGTGACGGGTTTGTAAAGTTGGACGGATTCTTCAATCCTGACGTCGTGCATACCCTGCTCAATCGGGTTGAGGTGGAAATGAGCCGAGCGCCGGAGAACTTTAAAAGCGAGTTCAGCCGCCTCAAATACGATTTCGAGACCGAAAAAACGGATATCTATGAGCTGATCGCCCGGCCGTATTTTCGCAAGGCATTGACGGCGCTCGTGCAGAAGGACCTGTTCCTGACTTTCGAGCTCTGCTTCGAATTGGAAAAGAACATCAGCAAAGGATTCCCCTGGCATGTCGGCGTTCAAAGCTTTGGCTATCAGGTTGCCGATGAATTTGGCTGCACGATATGGGCAGCACTCCATCCCGTTCACAAGTCAGGCCAACGTGGTGGTATGGCCTACGTGCCTGAGCGGGTCGTATCTGGCAAGTTCATCTATGACCAGATCGAACCAGCCATGATTTCCACGCTCGAAGCCAAGGAACAGGCGGGCGAAAAGACGACCATGGATGACTATTTTGCCATGCGCTCGGGCATTCTCAATTCGCCCACCATGGCCGAAATCCTCAAATATCATCAGGTCGAGGATGACTTCGAGCCGGGCGATGTTCTCGTGTTCAACAAATATGTTGTTCACCGCAGTATAATGCTGGAGGATGGACCACTGCCGAAGCGAGCTGCCTTTGTGATGCGCTTCGTCGAGGACGGGTCGCATTACGATCTTCAACGCGCCCGGAACCTGGAATATCCGGCAGAAAAATACGGTCACAAAGCCTTCACGCGGTCCCATATGGAAATCGGTCTGCCAGACGGCTCGCTGTTGACCGACAGCGAGTATTTTACGGACCGGGACAAGCGCTTCGTGCGACGTGAGTTGGCTTAAGGGGGCAAACATGGAAACGCGTGATATCGTCTTTATCGCACTCTTCGCGGCCATCATGGCCGCGCTGGCGGTCTTTCCGCCGATCACCCTGCCCGTTGTCGGCGTTCCGATCACCGCTCAATCTCTCGGCGCCATGCTCGCCGGCGGCGTGTTGGGGGCCACACGCGGCGGCTTGTCGATGATTCTGTTCCTTTTGCTCGTTGCGATCGGGCTTCCCCTGCTTCCGGGAGGCCGTGGGGGCTTTGGTGTTTTCCTTGGCCCTACGGGGGGATATCTGATTGGCTGGATCTTCACTGCCTTCGTGGTCGGTTTCCTCGTGGAGCGCTTCTGGCATCAGCTTAACTACCTCAACGCCTTCCTGGCGTCGGTGGTGGGGGGAATTGTCGTGCTCTATGCGATCGGTATTCCCTGGAGCGCGTTCGTTGCCCAAATCTCTGTTTGGGCCGCCTTCGTCGGTTCCCTCCCGTTCTTCGTCGGTGACATCATCAAATGCCTTATCGCGGCTGCCGTGATCGTGATCGTAAAGAAGTCCTATCCGATCATTACGCCCCGCAAGCGCCAGGCCGCTACGACCGAGTAGGGGGCACATCAGCAATGCTCTCCTTCTCGCAAGTGGTTGTCGAGAAAGGCGACCGGCCGATCCTGAGCGATATCAACATAGATCTCAACGAAAAGCGCATTGGGATCATCGGACGGAACGGGTCGGGCAAAAGCACATTTGCCCGGCTCTTCAATGGACTGGAAAAGCCCAGCTCGGGTACGATTACTTTCGAAGGATCGACCGAGCTGAAGGAGTTGCGCCGAAAGGTGGGGTTCGTGTTCCAGAACCCAGACAACCAGATCGTCTATCCGATCGTGGACGAAGACCTCGCTTTCGGCCTGAAAAATCTGAAGCTGCCAAGCGCGACGATCAAAGAACGCATAGCCGAGGTGATGGCGCGCTTCCGGATCGAACACCTGAAAGATCGTCTCACACATCAACTGAGCGGCGGAGAGCGGCAGATGGTTGCGCTCGCCGGGGTCCTGGTCATGCAGCCTCAGATGATCGTTTTCGATGAGCCGACCACATTGCTCGATCTCTGGAACAAAAAGCGCCTCATGCGAGCGATTACGGACCTCAAGGAGCATGTTGTTCTCGTCTCGCACGATCTGGATTTGTTGCGCGAGTTTGATCGGGTCATCCACATCGAGGCAGGTCGTATCGTTGGGGATGGCGAGCCGAACGCCGTCATCGAAGACTATATCGCGAGATCAGCATGATCGTAGACCTCTATGTCTTCGGGAATAGCCCACTTCATCGCATATCGCCCGGCTATAAGATCCTGGCGCTCGTGCTCTTCTGCACCCTTCTATTCGTTTTGTCGGGATGGGTGCCCTTGGCTGTGGGCGCGATCCTGGTCGCCATAGGTTACTGGCTGGCTGGAATCGGGTTCTCACATGCCTATCGGGCGATCCGTCCTGCCTTGTGGATTCTTGCCATCATTTTCATCGCGCAAATCATTCTCGCGGGGCTCGAACTTGCTGCTTTCGTTGTCGTGCGCTTTGGAATCTTGATCCTCGCGGCGTCGCTCATCACCATGACGACGA
>NZ_CP045407.1 GCF_009363715.1 Roseovarius sp. THAF9 | reverse complement strand
CTGCCCACCCTCTAAATATCGCTTTTTCAGCGAATTCGCTCTTTAAAGTGTCATCTACACGGAAAAATGAGTCTTCACAACGATTATTGCTCTGGTCACAACTGTGACCCGCCTAGATGTTGACGTTAGGTGGCGTCGCAAAAGGTAGTGACATAGTCACACCATAGCCCAACATCTAGATTGTCTCACACGCGCGCACCCACATTTGATCATGCAGTCCGCGCGACGGATACGCTTACAGTTTTGTTATTAAAGGTATTTATAGATTTGCACGGCTGTCAAACTGCCGATACGTTGCTGTAAGTTCGCTTTCCGATCGAGACGAGGGACTCTGTGGCTTGCGTTGTAAGTTTGAAAAACGTTGCCGAGACGTAGCTCTTAAACCGAGCCAATTGTGGCAACCAAATCGCATCGGCGGAAGGCTGCCTGAAGCACAGATATTAGTAGAAAGGATGGGAATCGGCCGGAGCAACCCGGCCGATTCTTTGGCTTAGGCGGCGTCTTTGGGACCCCAGGGGATGACGGCCTGCAGGGACAGATCGTCCTGGTTCGCGGCCTTGCCGAGGTTGGCGTTGAAGACGTGGTCGCGGATGGTCAGCGTGTAGTAGTCGGCGCCGGTCTCCTTGTTCTGCTTCTTCCAGATGCCGCCGCACTCGACCAGCTTGCCGCGCGGGGAGCGGCCGAGGACGCGGTGCGTGGGGGCCATCGGGTTCGCGCTTACGACGGGTTCGACCGTGATGTCGAGATCGAAGGTCAGGGTCGAGATGGAGCCGACGCCCTTGGCGGTCTCGATGTCGGCGCTGGTGAATTTGATGCAGTTCGTGGTCATTGCTCTTCTCCTTGTTTGCGTTGCAATGATGGTCACCTTGCAGCTGGCCAAGGCCCGGCCACACCGAAGGCGAAGCGCAGCGGAGAGGGGCAGGCGCCGGTCTTTTTGATCCGCGCGGAATGACCCGCAGGGTCAGGGGAAAAAGATCGGCGACAACCTTTGTGGACGGGACGACAGCTGCGACCAGCATGTCATGCAACTCAGACACCCGGAGAAGTCCGGTGGCCGCGAAGGAATGTGGGTGAACAGACGAGGGAGATGCCGGGGTCCTTGGCTCCCTTCTAAACTGATCGGTGATAAGACGTAGTCCAGACGTCAAATTCGCATCCCCCAAGATCACTGCCGCGCCCATTGTCTTCGCTGAAGCGCCCACGATGCGGATGAGTACTCGAGGCGATCAGAGCGTGGAACGAAAGGCCGGGTCGTCACGAGACACCGCAACCATCCAATCGCCCGCATTGGCAGCCCGGCTGGTCGGATCGGTCAATCTATACGGCAGGACGTTTGGCCAAAGGTCGCCGCGACCAACTGACAGGGCAAACTGCCAGGCTCTAGCATCCGTCGCCGACTTGCCTTTGCAGCACGCAATCTATACGTCATTGACACATACGCCGCTGAAACCTATATGGGACTGAAGATGACACGATTGCAGACGGTGGTCGAACTGCCCGAATTCCAAAGACGGGCCAAGGCGATCATGTCGGACCAAGAACGCGAGGCCGCGATCGACTTCATTGCCGCCAATCCGGAAGCAGGCGTCTCTCTTGGTGGCGGGTTGCGCAAGGTCCGCATTCCGAGGGAGGGGAGCGGCAAGCGCGGCGGCTTCAGGACGGTGTATGTCTTTGGCGGGACCCATATGCCGATCTTCCTGATCACGGTCTTCGCCAAGAATGAGAAGGCCAACCTGTCGAAGACCGAACAGGCTGCCGCGGTAGAGATGAGCAAGGCGCTTGTCGCAAAATATGGAGACGCAACGTGAGTGCATTCGAATCCGTGTCCAAAGGCCTGGAAGAGGCTCTGGCTTTCGCAAATGGCGATTTGTCCGACGCCAAAGTGCATGAAGTGTCCGTTGCTGAGGTCGATGTGGCCCAAGTTCGGCAACGGACTGGCCTGTCCCAGGCTGAGTTCGCCAAGAGCATTGGCGTCGCGAAAGGCACGCTGCTGAACTGGGAACACGGGCGTCGGCAACCGACAGGCCCTGCACAGGTTCTCTTGGCACTGATCGCAAAGAAGCCTTCTGTCGTGCAGGACCTGTTGCGCGGGGCGTGAACCGGGGCCTAAGCCCCGATCCTCTTGATGCGGATCCCGAGCTTGCGGGCCTTGTCGACGATGTTCTCGGTGATGCCCGAACCGGGCGTGGCGATCAGACCCTGCGGCATGGTCTCGAGCATCTTGTCGTTGCGCTTGAAGGGGGCAGCCTTGCCGTGGCTCTTCCAGTCGGGCTTGAAGACCACCTGGGTGACCCCACGGGTATCTGCCCAACGGGCCGCGATCATCTCGGCGCCCTTGGGTGTGCCGCCATGCAGGAGCACCATGTCGGGATATTTGGCGTGGGTGGCATCGAGGATGGACCAGATCAGATCATAGGCGTGATAGTCCCCGCCCGAGAAGGCGATCCGAGTGCCTTCGGGGCAGTGCACTTCGGTCTCCTTGCGGCGCTTGGCCGAGAGATAGGCCCGGCTGTCCACCACGGCGGAGGTGAGACCGCGATGGGAGACCTTTGATCCGGTCCGGGGCAGCCAGGGTGAACCGGTGGCGGCCGAGAAGTGGTCCACGGCCAAATCGCGCATTTGTTCGAAGGCGTCGCGGTGGTCCCAGAGTTTAAGCCCGATCATCTGGAGGCGCTCCAGCTCGACCGAGGCGACCTCGGAGCCGTCCTGGACGGCCAAACTTTCCCGGACCTCGAATTCGTTGTCGTCGAGGAGCTTCTGGATATGGGTGAGCCTGCGATGGAAGATCGAGGTGAGGGACCAGAGCATCTCTTCGAGATTGTCTTCCAACTGGCTGCCAGTGAGGAGGCCGATGGTGGTGTCAAAGAGGCTCGCCATGGCAAGCTCGACCTCGTCGGGCTGGGGCAGGGGGCGATGATCGGTTTCGCCGGGCCCGGGCGTTGCGCCGTGAAGCGCCAGGTGGTCGATGATGGCGGAGGTCACGCCGGTCTCCTCGGGGATATCTGTCTGATGGGGCATTGTCTGGTTCCTCTGTTTGATCTGACCCGATTTGGATGGGGCGATAACAGGACCGGCGGCGACGGGGCCGCATCCGTCAGGATCGGAGCGCAGCGGAGAATGTGACCCGGGCCGGAAAATTGTCCCCGCGAGGAATGGCCCGAAGGGGCAGGGGAATTTTCTGGTGCGGGGCGCATTGCGGCCCGGGCGAGGGGCACTCAGCCCCGACCCGCCGGTCCATCGCTCCCGTAATCCAAACGGGATCAGATCGAACGGGAGGAACCTTTGCCTTGTCGGACATCATTGAGGGGGCCGGCGGTCACCCGTCCTCGATCTCCAGACCTTGTGCTTTTATGACCTCAAGCAACGACCGGCGCAGCGCATCTTTGCCGAATGCCCGCAGATCATCGTTGAAATCCCCCATGGTCGGCACGAGATCACCGCAGGCAATTCCAAGCGATTCCAGGTGTTTACGCAATCTCTTTGATGCTTCATGTCCAGCTTGGTCATTGTCCCGCGCGATCCAGATACGCTTGATCCCCGGCGGCGGGATGAAGAGGCCGAGATGGGTGGCGGTGAGACAGGAGGCGAGATCGAACTCGGGGAGAGCCGTGCCGACCGAGAGGGAGTTCTCGAGACCTTCGCCCACGATGAGATCGGTGCGAGGTGAGCCGGACCAGAAGCGGATGGCATGGCCATGCAGCTGCCCGAGGATCCGTTTCGGGCTCTCGATCGCGGCCAAGCCGCCGGTGGACGGGCCGAGATAGAAGCGTGCGCAGCCAGTGATCTGACCCCGATTGTCGGTGATCTTCGCGAGCAGGGCAGGGGCCCTTTGCAGCGGATCGGGGTCGTCCTCGCCCTGCCGCAGGAAGACCCGCGGGTGATAGCGCAGGGCCGGGCCGAGGCGCGTGATGCTGCGCCCTTGCAGATAGGTGGCGGCCAAGCTGCCAAGCACCGGCTTGCCAGCAGCAAAGAGTTTGCGCGCCCGCGCTGTTCGTTTGCTGGGGCCTGCATTGGGGAGTCCATCTTTGCGGGTGTCATGAGGCACGGAAGGGCAGGGGGCTGCTCCCAGGAAGGACCGGGCCTCGCTCAGTGTTTCCTTCAGCGTGACCGATCCGAGCCGTTCCTGCAGCAGGTCGATCAGATCGCCATACTCCCCTGTCGCGAAATCTTGCCATGACCCGGCTTTGCGCCCGTCCTGCGCCTGCAGCCGGATCGCGAGGCTCTGACCCTTTGCACCGGACGTGTCGCCGACCTGCCAATAATTGCCCTGCTTGCGACCCTCGGGGAAGTACTGGCGGCAGAAGCTCTCGGCCCGATCTGCCAGATCGGCCGAGAGGTCTGCGATGCTGCGCCGCGCGCTCATGCGGCAGCATCCGCGCCGCTGGCCCCAACCGGATGTTCGGCGAGCACGCGCGCCAGCACCTCGGTGCCGTCCACAGGGATGAACACCCGCGTCTTCCACTGGATCACCTCGGTGAAACAACCCATCGCTTTCAGTGCGGGCAGGACCGCGCCCGACGCGCCGATGAGCTCAAGCCTTGGCTGTCCCATCACCAGCGACCGGCGCAGCTGGTAGCCACCAAGCAGGTTCAAGGTCGTCTTCGCATGCATCACCGCGGCAAAGACCTCTTGAGGCGTCATCTCGATCTGACAATCGAGCCCGAGCCGCGCATAGACGTTCAAAAGCTGCTCCTGGCTGACCAGACGGCCGATAGCGCGTTCCCCGTCCTCGGTCTGCAGGCGATAGATGCGCATATTGTCCGAAGGGAGCCTGTCCCAGATCGTCAGCAGGAGGCCGCAGATCAACGTGATTTTCGAGGTGGTGAACTCCGGAACCGCCGCGACCTCGGCCTGCCAGAGCTGTGCGAACATCGTGTCATCGACCTCTTCCCAGTGCGATTTCGAGAACTCGGAAAGGGTGAGGATCTCGGTGGCCATGGGTCGCAGAAGCTTCACCCGCAGGATCGGCACGCCATCCTCGTCCATGAAGGCCGGCGCCTTCACCATCAGCGCCGCACGCTTGGAGGTCTTGTTCCAGCACAGCGTCGCACCCTTCATATCGGCGCAGATTGCTTTGACGCGGGGCAGGGTCAGCGGATCGTTGCGATCCGTGCGTTCCACCGTCAGCGCGGCGGCCGTCGCCCCCGTCGCCTCGTGCTCGAAGATGACCCTGCGGTCGGTGATGACGAACTTCTCTGCGCGCAGGGTCTCTAGCCCGACATCAAGCGTGCCCGCCTGCCGCGCATCTTCGATGATCGCCGAAAGAAACCCACCAAAGGCCTCGAAAATTGCGTCCTGCATGTCGATCCTCAGCGCAAGGCAGCGGTTCAGGAACTGCTGGATCGGCGGCAGATTCTCTTTCATCGTGCCGTCCGCCTCATCGAGCGTCAGCCCGGTCATCTCCTGGAATTTGGCGTAAGAGCAGGCCTCGATCTTGCCCGCACGCAGCTTGTAGAAGAACTGCCGCAGCGCAGCGCGTGCGTAGGGACTCTCAAGGTTGTCCTCGGCGCGGAACATGTTCTGCCCGCCGGTCTCGCGTTGCCCCTTGGTGATGGCACCGAGCGTGTCGAGGCGGCGGGCAATGGTGGAAAGGAAGCGCTTCTCGCCTTTCACATTGGTCGCCACCGGCCGGAACAGCGGCGGCTGCGCCTGGTTGGTGCGATTGGTGCGCCCCAGCCCCTGGATCGCATTGTCGGCCTTCCAGCCGGGCTCCAGCAGGTAATGCACCCGCAGACGTTGGTTCTTTGCCCCTAGATCGGCGTGGTAACTGCGCCCCGTGCCACCGGCGTCGGAGAAAATCAGGATGCGCCTGGCATCATCCATGAAGGCCTGCGTCTCACCGAGGTTGGAGGAGGCGGGGCGGTTTTCGACCTTAAGCCGCCCCTCAAGCGTTTTCACGATGCGCCGCTTGCGCCCCGTGACCTCGGCAACGGCCTCCCCGCCAAAATGCCACAGGATCTGATCGAGCGCGCCCTGCACCGGGGCGAGGGCCCCCAAATGCTCGACAAGATCATCCCGCCGCCGCTCGGCCTCGCGACAGATGATCGGATTGCCATCGCCATCGAGGGCCGGACGCGAGCGCAGATCGCCATTCTCGTCCGTGTAGGGTTCAAAAAGCTGCGTCGGGAAGGAGTGCATCAGGTAGTCCATGATGTTCTCGCGCGGAGTGAAGTCGACCTGCAGGTCGTCCCACTCCGACGGCGGGATCTCTTCGAGGCGGCGTTCCATCACCGCTTCGCTGGTCGAAACCACCTGGATCACCGCCGAATGGCCCGCCGCTAGGTCCGCCTCGATCGCGCGGATCAGCGAGGGGCATTTCATGGCAGTGATAAGATGGTTGAAGAAGCGCTGTTTGTTGCTCTCAAACGCCGAGCGCGCTGCGGATTTGGCTTGGCCGTTCAAGGTGCCGATCTCGGAGGAAATACCCGAGGCCTGAAGCGCCGCCTCGAGGTTGGTGTGGATGATCTGGTAGGCGTCTGCGTAGCTATCATAGATCGCGACTTGGGCGGGCGTCAGCTCATGGACCAGCATCTCGTATTCGACCCCGGCATAGGAGAGGGAGCGCGCCAGATAGAGGCCGAGCGCCTTCAGGTCGCGCGAGATCATCTCCATGGCGGCAATGCCTCCGGCCTCCATTGCGGCGACAAACTCCGCGCGCGTCACGAAGGGGAAATCACCCGTGCCCCAGAGACCGAGACGGGAGGCATAGGCGAGATTGCCGACAACCGTGGCGCCGGTGGCCGAAACGTAGAGGACGCGCGCATCAGGAACGGCGTTTTGCAGCGCAAGGCCCGCAAGGCCTTGCTGGGAGGCGCGTCTGTCGCCGCGGTCGGACTTTTCGCCAGCAGCATTCGCCATGGCGTGGCTTTCATCGAAAGCGATGACCCCGTTGAACCCCTCGCCAAGCCAGGACGTCACCTGATCGAGGCGGGAGGCTTTCCCCTCGCGTTCCGCCGAGCGCAGCGTGGCATAGGTGACGAAAAGGATGCCCTCGGGCAGTCGGATGTCGCTGCCCTGGCGGAACTTGGAAAGCGGGACGATATCGCTTTCACGCCCGCCGAGCGCCATCCAGTCGCGCCGTGCATCCTCAACGAGCTTGTCGCTCTTCGAGACCCAGACTGCACGGCGGCGGCCCTGCAGCCAGTTGTCCAAGATGATGCCCGCGACCTGCCGCCCTTTGCCGCAGCCCGTGCCATCGCCGAGGAACCAGCCTTTACGGAGACGGAAGGCGCCTTCGTCGCTCTTGGCCGCTGCTATGAGCTGACCCTCGATCTCCCCACGCTTGAACCAGCCCTTCAGATGCGTCTCATGCGCATTGCCCGCATAGATGACGCTTTCGAGTTGCGGCGCGGAGAGAAGGCCATCCGCGACGAGGGTCTTCGGCAAGACGGGACGGTAGGTCGGCACGGGCGGCGGGACCGAGGCCATGGCCGCGGATTGGACAAGTGCTGTCGGATGTTCCGCCGCGCAGTCGATCCGGATCGCCTGAAGGTCATAGGCCTCATAGACCGTGTCCTGCAGTGCGCCCTCGGCTTCGCTCCAGGCTTTTGGCAGGTAGTCGAGCGGGGCGGTCTCGATGTCATCAAACGGGTGCTTCGCGCGTTCTTCGGCGAGTGCGCGAGTTTCCTTACGGGCGGCGTTGCGCAGAGCGTGCAGGTTGGTGCGGGTCGGTTGAGAAGGGACCGAGAGGGCCGTGCTGGTGGGGCAAGGTGGGGGGCTGCGCCGCTCCCGGCAATGCGCGAGCACCACCGAGAGAAGATCAGCTGTGGTTGCGCAGATCGGATGATAGGCGGCCTCGCTCTTGACCAGCGCGGTCTCTTCAGCACCAGCCGCGCGCTTGTCGATCACCGTCAACCGCGTGTCGATCGTGGTGCCATGCCGCGCGAAGACCTTGCCGTCGATGGCTGCGGAAAATACCACATCGGCGCTCTGCCCAATCCGCTGAAACGTCGACTGGAAGGATTTCGTTGACGGGCGGAAACTCTCGCCGGTGATGACGACAAGCCGCCCACCAGGCGCGAGCCGCGCCAAGGCGGAGAGTACATGCTGACTGGTGGCCTGCCGGAACCGGCCTTCGACATGGTTCGCAGCCGAAAACGGCGGGTTCATCACGATGACCGAGGGCGTGATCGATCGGTCGAGTCGGTCATCGATCGACGCGGCATTGTGGTCTGAGACAACGGCCTCCGGGAACAGGTGTCCCAGCAGGGCGCGGCGGGTCTCGGCAAGCTCATTCAGCGCCAGCCGTGCGTCCGCGTTCTTCGCGAAGACTGCCAACATGCCGGTACCCGCCGAAGGCTCGAGCACCAGGTCGTCATCCCGAAACCCCGCCGCCCGGGCGACAATTGCCGCGAGAGGCAGAGGGGTCGAGAATTGTTGCAAGCGCACGCTGTCTTCTGAACGCCGCGTGTGGGACGGCGCCAGACTGGCGAGGCGCTCGATCATGGAGAGAAAGGCGTGCGGCGTGGCCGCTTGGCGTTGCATCAGCGCGCCATAGCGCGAGAGCATCAGAATCTGGGCGATCTCGGCGGCCTCGTAGGCGTCTTTCCAGACCCAGGTGCCACTGGTGTCATTTGCGCCGAAAGCCTCTTCCATGGCGGCACGAAGAGCGGCAGCGTCGATAGACCTGCCCGCTTCGAACAGAGGGACGAGGGTTTTCGCAGCCTGCATCAGGTGCTCGGCGAAGCCTGCAGCCGCGGGCAGGGCAGGGGCTTCGGGCTCGGTTGCAAGTTGGACGGAATGGGGGTGAGCGTTCATCGGCAATCTCCGGGGTTGAGGGTTGGCCCCCAGCCCCGCGCGCACTCTCTCACCCGGGAGGGGTCACCCCTCCCGCCCTGCCTCTCGCTCTTTCATGGCCTCGAAAGTTGTAGTCTTGGCAGCGAGAACTTATCCACAAAATCTGGGGATGACGCTGTGGGCGTTGTCGCGCAAACCCATGCCAAGCTGCTGGGACACGGCCGTGCCTGCATTTTAGGCACCTTCAACGAAACGGACCCGACACATAGCAAGCTCGGGGACCGAATGGTCAACGAGGAGAAATCGCAAGAGCTCAGAATGGGGATCTGCAAATAAAAAGGCGGCATCCGGGAGGAGGTGGATGCCGCCGATTATTCCGGATCGGCTCAGGGAGGAGGAGAGAACCGATCACAAGAGCAAACATAGGAGCAATGCTGCAGTCGCACAATGGGCGGGCGATGACTTTTCTGCAATGCAGCAATGCGCGCGCGATCGGGTGCTGCCCATAGTTCCGGTGTGTGGCGGCGATTTAGACTATGGATATGCGGTCAATACACCGGTCGCGGATGGCGGATGGGGATCGGACCGAGGAACAGCATTCCGCGCCTCCGGCAAACAATGCGTCTCATAGTCGCCAACAAACCCCCAGCAAGCGTCGATCTCCTCGCCACCCTGTTCGACGATGTAACCATAGACACGCCCACCAAGGTAGGAATCGTAGTCGGCGATCTCACCACGTAAGACGCCTTCAGTCTTTTCGCGCAGGGCCTTGGTCACGCGTTTTACACCGAATTCCATCCGGACCGCCTCAAGCGTCACATAGACGTAGCCGACTTGGGCGGAATCCCACGGGCAGTGGAACCCGATGGTGTTCATCGCGAGACCGGAATGGTCAAAGAGAAACACAGGCAGAATGATTGCCTTCCGCTCGGCGAGGTCCCGCAGACGATCCATCGAGAGATCGCTCTGATCCGAGACGCCCGCGAGATCGCGCAGGAACGCCTCAGGGCTGTCGTGCTGATGGCTGTCACCCAGCCGATAGCGCCGGTGCCAGCAGATCAGCGTACCGAGGTTGCACCAATCCCGTGGGCTTTCGGCATCAGGGTCGTGGTAGATCTTGATTGTGTGGCACTGATAGGCCTCCTCGTAGACGGCGTCGTGCATGTCGATTTCCTTTCTTGAAACGCAATCGACCCGCCAAGCCGGGTGGGGCTCGAGCGAGTCGATCCGGACGTGGTACGGTGGTTGGTGAGTTTGCCGCCTGATGGATCAGGCGGCGGCGCGATTCTGGCGATGCTGGACGTGCTCGACGGAGACCTTCAGAAGCCAGTCCTCGAAGCCGAGAATGGTCTGGTGATTGGCAACCGCCCCGATCCAGACCGCACGTGGATCGCCGACAATCTGCGTCGGCTCGTTGTCGATCCGGCCATTGGCCATCCATGGTTCCGGCTGGATGCGCCCAAGCCAATCCGCCAGCGACGGGATACGTCCCTGGCAGTCTTCGCGCACATGCTGCTCGCCAATCCAGCGGATCGGAACAACCCGGCCCGCGCTGTTGGTCAGGCTGCGACCGAACACCCGCTCGGCATCATAGATCCCGACCGTATGGTGTTTTTGGGCTCTGTGAACGAAAAGACCTAGGTGCTCTTTGGATGAGTCAAACCAGTCATGCACATGTTGATAATCATCTGGCACACCGCCGAACTTTCGGGCCGAGCTCTCGGCGTGATGGAGGGGATGTGCCATATCAGAGCCCCTCGTGTTCGGTGGCGTTGGTCTCGATATAGCGGTTCGAGTGGCTGACATCGATCTTGTCGGTCTCGATTGACCAGGTAAGTTCGCCATAACCGCCTTCGTTGTTCTCAAACCCAGGGCTCAGCGCATAGGCAAAGTCCCAGCCGAAATCTTCGACCCGTCGCCGCAGCTCTTCCGTCAGGGTTGTCGTGTCAGGAGTCACGACGACATCCTCGACATTGCCGGAATCGCCATAGCCTTCATATTGCACCTCGATGCCGGTCACGCCGAGGGCGCGCAGTTCGACAAGAAGGGCAGCTCGGGTTCGGACCCGCTGTTCGGCAGCACGCCTCTGAGATTCGAGCATCTGCGCGTAGAAATCAGTCGCTTGTGTCATGATTTTGATCCTTTGGAATTTAGGGGAGGGCGACCATTGCGCGAGGCCGCCCCAGAGGTTTGTTGGGGAAGCGTCAGGCCGCAGCGTCGCCGCGTTTCTCCGCCGTTCGGTCAACCAGGTTGAAATAAAGATTCTCGGTCGCGCGCTTGAACCCCGGCGGTTTGCGCGGGGCGAGACAACGCACCGAAGCGCTGCAGCCGATCCCATGCTCCATCGCGAACTGCGTCACCTTGTCGATCAAGTCGTCCATGCCCGCGGCTTGAATGCGCTTTTCGGGGTAGCTCGCCATCATCTGGAACTGGGTGACGACGAAGGCGCCGTCACGATGCGCGGGATAGAGGGTGATCTGGTAGTCGAGTGTCTTGGCCATGTCTGGTCTCCTGCGGCGGGCAAGGCGCGATCATCGCGTCCCTTGGAACCCGCCAGTCCGAAAGGACCGCCCTTTGTGCAAGGGCGGTCCGGCGCGGTGTTTATGGATGGGGTCGTCAGTATTCCGACGGCAGAAGCAGGGTCAGAACACGGCGCGTTTGCGTGGGATCGGACGGCTCGGGGGAGCCGTATTGGTAGTCGACATCGTACAGGTCGAGTTTGAACCAGACCGTCGTGTCCTCAAGCTCAATGACACCCATCTCGTGCCAGCCATGGGGGTCGCTGTCGGCAATGAAGGTGTCGAAAGCGGCGACGCGGCGGGTGAGTTCCAGCTGCACATCGAGCCCAAGCGCCGCGACGCCGCGTGTCATTACGAACTGGCCCTGCGGGGCACTGGCGACAAGGGTAGTGCCGAGAATCGACATGCGAAACGCATCATTCTGCGCGGCGATCAGTGCGGCTTCCTGAACGGGGTCGAGGTCGACTGTGGTGGTCATGGGATATCTCCGGGACGGGCCAGCCGATCCGATATCGGCTGTAGGCAACCCGCCAGCCGGAAAGGGCCGACCTCGATGTGAGGACGGCCCAAGGCTCCTGTCGTGATCAAATCGGCAACTACTTCGTCAGGCGACGTCCTCACTGAGGAAGGCAGGCAAGGACGACGGTTCATCGCTCTCGACATCTGTCAGAGGGTCTGCGGCGGGCACGTCGCCTTCCTCGGCCTCCGACGCATTGTTCCCTATGTCGGCATCAGCGTCCGTCGCCCCGACAAACACCATCCCATCGGGCAACCAGCGCGTAGTCTTCGCAGCCGTCGACGCGTCAAACCCTTCCGTCTCGGCTGCCGTCTCCGCGAAAGCCCGCTCCATCGCTGCCGCGATATCGCCCTTGCGTTCCCGATTGCGATCCTCGGCGTAGTCGTCGCCGATCAGCTTGCGCGCGGTGGCGACCGCATGCCCTTTGTTGACCCGGCCCCAGTAGTTCTGAGCGGTCGGACGCCAGCAAGCTGCCACATCGACGTCAAGCCGCGCGCCGATCTCCTCGATGATGGGGGAGAGGCGATTGTCGGAGGAAAGCTGCGGCTTGACCGCCAGACCCGTCGCCCAGGCCAAAAGCGCCTGTTTGTTCGCGATGGGCAGCGCGGACATCACCCGGAAATCATCGGGCTTCTCCAGCTTCATCCACTCGGTGGCGAGGTCGTGCTCCAACGCCTCGAGCATCTTCTGGGCGACGGTATCCCCATGCAGCACCTCGCGGTTTTGCGCCTGGAAGGGCCGGATCGAGATGTCGAGTGCTTCATTGTTACAGGACCGTCCCAGAGCCTGTTCGCAGAGCGCATAGAGCATCGCATCAAACGCCACCTCGAAATTCGCGGCCAGATGCGCCCTGAGGATGTGTTGGCGGGTGGCACGCAGATCGTCGGCAAGGCTCGCTGAAATACCGTCCGCCTTGCGCAAAGTCGCGGCCGGATCGGAAGTCGGCACCGGTGTCGAGGAGGTCGGCGGCGTCACATGCGGGCGGGCAGGGGAGGGAGAGCGACCCGTATCGGCGGTGGTCTCGTCGGGCTTTGGTGCAGCAGGAATATCCTCGGGCCGCACGAGGCCTTTCTCGACACGCAGCGCCCCGTCATGACCGATAGTCAGAACAACGCCTGCGATGGCACGATCTTCGTCCGCATAAGGCTGCCGTCCGCGCTGCAGAGTCTCGATCTCGCGCAGACGCGGCTCAACGGCGTAGTATTCTTCGGTCTCGGCGTCAGACCAGTCCTCGCCGTCATTCTGCGCCGCCAGTTCTTCTTCACGCGCGATGAGACGTTCCTCTTCGGCGAGCAGGTCCGGATCCGGTTCGATATCCTGCGGATAGACCCGACCGAAACTGCGAAACGCGCCATAGTCCACCGAGAGATGCACCTCGGCCCATTTCCACTGCGCCTCGAAAGGTTTGGCCGCTGTCTGCAACTTCTCGATGGCGAGGCGCTCCAGGAGCTCGGGGTTTTCCATATGGGCGATGGCGCGATCGTCGAAGAGGTCGCGCAGCAGCACACCACCCGCCGCCTCGTATGCCTCGATGCCGACAAAGCGACCAAGTGCCGAGTTCGCCGAATGGGCGGTCTCGGTCAGCTGGCGTTTGATGCTTTGCGGATGGATGTGGTAGCCACCTTTCACCGCGTTCCACACCGCAAGTTGGCGATCATGGTCGTCGGTCAGCGTGAAGGCCATCACACATTCGAGGGTCAGGTCGCCACCACGAAACTGTTCGATGATCTCGGGTGCGACGCGAGCGAGTTTCAACCGGCGGCGGACCAGGTCGACGGAGACACCGAACTTCAGCGCAATTTCGTCCTCGCTGCGCCCCTCGCCGATCAACTTGTCGAAAGCCTCGAACTGATCTGCCGGGTGCATCGCGGCGCGCTGGAGGTTTTCTGTGGTGGAAGTGAGAATGGCATTGCGCTCGTCTTCGACGAGGCAGGGCACAGGATGATCGGCGGGGATGACACCGTCATCGGCGAGTTGCTTCAGCGCCTTGAGGCGGCGACCGCCGGCATCGACTGCAAAACGTGTCTCAGACAGCGCATGAACCACCAGGTTCTGCTTGATGCCTATCTCGCGAATGCTGGCGAGGAGCTCAGCGTCATCGCTGGCGCCAGCGGCCACCTTGCGGACGTTGAGCGGGCTCGGCTCCAGCTGGTCGAGCGGGATCAGGCGGATGTCGGCGGCGCCGTCAGGTGCGGCCGATGCGGTAGGTTCGGTCTTCTTCGCGGTGGCGGGTTTCGGGCGGGTTGTGGTCTTGGCCATGGTCAGGGTCCTTGTCACGCCGGACCCGGATGAGGCTCTCTCTATCCTTTCAAGCCCGGCACCCGGGCTTCCCTTTCTCTGGCTTTCAAATTTTGTATCATTTAGGAGCGATTGAGCTACCGCGACTTGGTGCAATGCCCATTCTAATAGGTCGAACCCACTTAAACTGAGACATTATAACTGCGTAGCCAACTGCACCCATAGTTCGGCACCTTGAGCCAATACAGAATCGTTAAAATCGAAATTCGGAGCGTGCAGCATAGGGTTCTGGTCAGACTTCGCAGCGCCGAGCCAGATATATGCACCGGGACGCTCGTTCAGCATAAACGAAAAATCCTCAGAAGCCATACTTGGTGGCGCTTGAATAGGTTGCAACCCAGTCTTTTCAGCTAGGCTACATACCAGCCTTGCATGAGCGGCGCTATTAATTGTCGCGGGGTAAGAGTTCTCGAAATGGATTGCAGATTCACAACCATGGGCCAAGGCAACGCCATTGGAGACCTCTTCCAATGCCTGGGTTAGCAGGCCTCTGCTTTCTTCCCCAAACCACCGTAGCGTGCCTACTAATTCCGCCCTGTCAGGGCAAACGTTGAAGGCATGACCTCCATGAAGTTGGGTAATTGAAACGACTGCCGATTCATGGGGGGAAAGCCTTCTGGTTGGCACTTCCTGCAGCATTGGCACAAGACGCCCCGCAGCGGCTAACACATCATTACCTTGATTGGGCATCGCCGCATGACAGCTTTGACCGGTCAAAACCACTCGAAAAAGAGAAAACGCGGCCATCATACGGTCGTCATTCGCGACCAACTTCCCTACATCCAATCCAGGCCAATTGTGAATAGCGTACACAGCTTCACATGGGAATTTATTGAATAATCCCTCCCTAACCATCACGCGCGCCCCACCCTCATTTTCCTCAGCAGGCTGAAAAATAAGAGTGATCGAGCGGTCTTTCCAGTCGATTTCTGCAAGCCGACGAGCTGCAAGCAATAACATAGCAACGTGGCCGTCGTGGCCACAAGCATGCATTCGTCCTGGAATGGTAGAGCGATGTTCAAAGGTGCTTACTTCGTTGATCGGTAGCGCATCCATATCGGCACGGAGAGCAATTCCCGGACCATGGCCAAGGCGCGCTACAACGCCCGTACGCGCGAGCCCCTCATAGACGCTCCAGCCCCACCCCGATAAAAGTTGGCTTATTTTACGAGAGGTGCGGACCTCCTCGAAGGCTAGTTCAGGGTGACGGTGAAAATCATGACGCCATGCGACTGCTTCAGCTAATTCTGCTTCACTAAACATTTGATATATTTTACCCTATTCTGAGCTATCCGCGAGGAGCGATGATGTGTTCCTGTTCGCCATTTCAAATTGTGTAGCCAATTCATTGAATGATGCACCCGCTCCAAGGCTCGCACTTAGCAACATCCGCGCCTTGACTGCTGACAGGGTTCCAGCAAATAGTACGCCTATGTTTTCGAGAGTGACGCCGCCGGAATCGCCGCCATAGATAGGTGAGGTCCGTCCCTCGCTGCATCGCGAAGCCACCACAACTGGGATATCTTGCTGAATCAATCTACTCGCGGCTTCAGCAAAACCCTTGGGCGCGTTCCCTCTACCAAAGGCTGATACGACTAGGCCGCGAACGTTTGCCTGTACGCAGTAGTCAAGAAAAGTCGGGGTAGCCCCCAACCCGCAGAGAGCCATTTCAACGCGTGGCTCAAGTTTCTCGGTCCGAATGAAACAACGTTGAAGCGGTTTACGATAAATCCAAACGTCGCCATGATCTACTTCTCCGAGCTTACCAAGACCGGCCGAGCGAAAGGCGTCCACGCGTGAAGTGTGGGTTTTGCTGACGTCGCGGGCGGCGTGGACTTCTCCTTCGAATACGATCACGCTACCATAGCCGCGCAAAGAAGGGTCATTGGCGCAAAGGATGGCATCACGCAGGTTACGAGGACCATCAGTGTCTGCTTCACCGGCGTGCCTTTGCGCGCCAGTGAAGACCACCGGCTTGTTCGATCCGACCAATAGATCTGACAAGTATGCAGTTTCCTCCATGGTATCCGTACCATGTGTCACCACTACGCCTGCGGTATCAGGATCAGAAAGTGCCTCCGCGATTTCGCAGCAAAGACGATACGCAATCTCTAGATCCATCGCAAAACTGTTCACTGAGGCAAATTTTCGAATTTCAACCTTGGACATTTGATGCCGATCTAGCAGGCTGGCCAATAGATCATGACCATCCAAACCTGCGGTTACGGCACTTCCGTCGGCGTTCTCGTTTGAAGCAATGGTTCCCCCCGTCGAGATTAGAACAACGTGGCTCACTATGGTTTCCTTCCACTCCAAAGAGCTTCTAGAACGACACGGGGTGAAATCGGAAATTTACGAACTATTGCTCCAACAGGCGACAGCGCGTCGTTCACAGCGTTCAAAACCGCCCCCGAAGCGCCGGCAACGCCGGCTTCACCGACACCTTTTGCACCAAGCACTCCTTCAGCGGTTTGAGAAGTAACATGGGACACGTGAATGTCGGGTACATCGGACGCCATTGGCACAAGATAATCCGCGAGGCTGGCAGTTAGAAGCTGACCGTCCTGATCATAGCGAATTTCCTCCCATAACGCGGCTCCAAGCCCCTGCACCACTCCTCCGCGAATCTGTTCTTCGACCAGAGCCGGATTGATCAAGGTTCCACCGTCATGCACAACCCAGTGTTCCAATAGCCGTGCAAACCCTGTCTCGATATCCACCTCGACATGGGCTGCTTGAATACCATTGGTGGCCTGGAATAGCTGCGCCTTTGGCACCGAATGACGTGTGACGGTCATTTCCGTCGGCATATCATCTGGTAAAATGTCATGGCGAAAATAGCAGATATGGGCGACCTCGGAAGTCGCCATTAACTGAGTACCATCTGCATCCACCACGTGGTTTTCCGAGAGTACTAGATCCTTAGGCTGCCTTTGATGAAGGTGGCCTGCGACAGCCAAGAGGTTATCGCGCAGTTCCATGGCAGCATGCCACGCAGCTTCACCACCAGTCGATATGCCGCGAGATGCCCATGCCCCACCGCCATGGGGGCTCGTTTCGCTGTCCCCGCTTAGGACCTTAATATCGTCGATAACACAGCCCAGCACAGAGGCCACGATTTGAGCGATACCTGTATCGGTTCCTTGGCCCTGATCCGTTACACTGGGCATACATCTCACGTGGCCCGAAGGTTCCATCTTTAGCGTACAGCCGTCTTGCCCAGAAACGTCAATCCCACCGGGGCCATAGAATCCATTGCCGGTTCCTGTAAGCTCAACAAAGCTCGCAAGACCTATACCACGATATATTCCCTGTAGCCGCAATGCGTCCTGCTCTTTCCGAAGAGCTCCAATGTCCATATCGGACAAGAGTTGTTCAAGACAGGCGTGTTGAGACAGGTAATGCAGGTGCACTCCGGTCGGTGTGTCAAGCGGGTAAGAGGAGTCCTCGTGGAAATTCAGGCGGCGAACCGCCTCCGGCGCAAGCCTCAGCTCCCGGGCGAGCCGATCCACCATGTGCTCGGTGATGGCACATGCTACAGGGTGCCCGACCGAGCGATAATGCCCGACTAATGCCTTATTCTGAAATAGCAACCGCAAGCGCGACCGCATGTCGACGATGTCATAGCCCGCTGCCGACATGCGTAGCACATGGTTGCCCTCACCCAAAGATGTGCGGGGATACTGCGGAAACGCACCGATCGGGAAAAGATCATCGACCTCGAACCCCGTGATACGCCCCTCTGACGTGGCTGCGACCCGCGCGGTCACTCTGTGTTCACGCGCATGGTTGTCGCTTGCAAAGGCTTCCATCCGATCAGCGACGAAGCGCACCGGACGGCCAAGCTGCATGGCCGCTAGACAGACAAGGACGTCTTCCTGGTAAAGCTGCTGCTTTAGTCCATAGGCCCCGCCTACATCTTCGGAGGACACCCGGACCCGGTGTTGCGGCAAGCGAAGGATTTTCGCCAACTCGGCTTGGAGCTGATGCGGGCATTGATGCGAAATACGGAGATGCAGCGATCCGGTACTGGGGTCATAGTCGGCGACCATTGAACGCGTCTCAAGTGTACACGCCGTGTGCCGTCCAAAGTCCAGCGTCTCTTCCAGTACCAAATCGGCTTTAACGAAGGGCGTGCCAAACGCGCCGTTGCCTGAAGTCAGGTCCGCACAAACGTTGTCTGGAGCACCTTCGTGTATGGCTTCGGCATCAGAAGCCAAAGCGGCATCGATGCTCGCCACGGCTTCAAGCGGTTCGATATCCACGAAAACCTGTTCGACCGCGTCCTCGGCAATCGCGCGGCTCGTCGCCACGACCATGACTAACGGTTCGCCGACATAGTTCACCCGCCGGGACGGCAGGGCTGGCTGTTCTGGCGACTTCATGTCCGGCAGCAACTGGTTGTTCGCCTCCCAGGGTGAATAGTGACCGGCAATCTCTTCGTGGGTCAGGACCAGCAGGACACCATCAGTCTCGCGCGCAGCCTGAATGTTGATCTCGACAATATCGCCCCGGGCAATAGGCGAACGCAGAAAGGCCGCGTGCAGACCACGGGGAATCGCACAATCGTCCGTATAGCGTCCTCGACCCGAAGCAAAACGACGGGCACGTTCACGCGGAAGAGACTGTCCGATTGGTGCGCGAAGCAGAACCCTACTCATACTTTTTCTCCAATCTCGATACGACGCGCGGCTGCCACTTTCATGACCGCTTCGACGATTGCCTGATACCCTGTGCAACGGCAGTAGTTACCAGACAGAAAATCACGCACCTGTTCCCGGGACGGACTAGGTGTCTCAGCAAGCAAGGCTGCACACGAGATTATCATCCCTGGCGTGCAAAAACCGCATTGCAGCGCATTTTCGGACACAAAGGCCTCAACCAGATCTCCCGTCGTGTCTTGTGTCGACAGATACTCGAGGGTCTCAACTTGTGCGCCTTCGGCCTGCACGCCAAGGACAAGACACGAGCGCTGAATGGCTCCGTCAATTCGAACAGTACAGGATCCGCAGACCCCGTGTTCACAGCCAACATGCACACTGGTAAACCCCAAATCTTCGCGCAAGAGGTCGGCGAGATGCTTTCGGGTTGGAACAGTAACTACTTGCAGTTCGCCATTGACCCTTAAGGTAACGGTTTGCGTAATTTCGCTCATCTTAGGGCCTCATTGTTCATTAAGTCTGCCAATCCGCGACGCAACAGTACACGAGCCAGATGGCAGCGCATCTCGCTCGTTGCCTGCGCATCTTCCTGCGGCGTAAGGACATGAGACAGCGAGGCACAAGCAGCTTCAACCGCCTCGGGACTATAGGGTATCTCGACGAGTTCCCGCGCGGCCGTTGGCACGAGACACGCGCTTGATGATGCGCCGAATACGCAAATGTCCAGTTCTTGCAGAGTATTCTCTAGAACATTTCCTCGTAGGGCGACGCCGACAATGGCAAAGTCACCATGTCTTCGCGCAAGCTCGTGAAATGCCACCCGATCGCCTGGTGCGGATACTGGTAACTCCGCCGCGATCATTACCTCACCCGGAAGCAGTGCGGTTTCATATACATCGACAAAGAACTCGCGAGCTGGGATCATCCGTCGACCATTTGGCCCAGCCACTTCAAATGTGGCGTTTAAGGCAACGCAGACAGCAGGTATCTCAGCTGCCGGATCGGCCAAGCAGACACTGCCCCCGAAGGTGCCACGATTTCGAATTGCGGGGTGTGCCACCTCACGGATCGCGCGAGCCAGCAAGGGCACTGAGGATGCAATCACGTCACTTTTCAGCACCTCAACATGGCGGGCGAGAGCGCCGATCCGTACGCAATTTTCAGTAACTTCAATACCACGCAACTCTTTCAACCCACCAATGTCCACCAACCGGGACGGTGCAGCAAGGCGCATTGCCAGCATCGGCATTAAACTTTGGCCCCCCGCGATGATATTGGCCTCGTCGTCCTCTTTCAGGCATTCCAGCGCTTCATCAAGCGATGAGACACGAGTGTATTCGAAAGCATAAGATTTCATTGTAGCCTCAATATCCAAACAGTCCGGGCAGCCAGATACTTACAGCCGGCACAAAGGTGACCAACATTAAAACTGCAAGGTGAACGGTGAGCATCAGAGCTACTGGCCCTGCAATTTTCTCGACACGTAAGCCTGATACTTCGCTTCCCAGAAAAAGCGCCACGCCAACTGGCGGTGTAGCCATGCCAATTACAAGGTTGATACTCATCAGGACGCCAAATGTAATTGGATCAATCCCGAGCTCCATAGCGACCGGCATCAAGACCGGTACCAAGATGATTATTGCAGCTGTAGTATCCATGACGAAGCCAACGATCAGCAGTAGCAAATTGATCAGCAACAGTAGGATGATCGGATTACCCGACAGCCCCAGCAACGCCTGAGCGATTTGCCCGGGGACACCCTCCGACAGCATCACGTCCGAAAACACCCGCGCCGCGCCGATTACCAGCATGATAAAACTCGTTGTCTTGGCGGTCGAAAGCGCAACGTCCCACAGATCCTTGATGGTGATGGTGCGATAAAATACCACGCTTACGACCAACGCGTAGAAGGCCGCGACCGCCGCCGCTTCGGTCGGGGTCATGATTCCGCCAAATATCCCGCCTAGAATAATGAAGGGCATAAAAAGGGCTACGATCGAGCCGCGAAACTCGGTCCAGACACGTTTGAAAGAAAATGGGACAATCGTGCCAAAATTGCGTTGCCTAGAGCGCACGTAGACCACGGCCATCATCCCGAAACAGATCAACAGACCCGGCACGATTCCGGCAAGGAACAGTGCCCCGACTGATTGGTTTGCGGTTACCGCGAAAATCACCATTGTTATGCTCGGAGGGATGATCGGTCCGAGCAAGGATGCCCCGATCGTAATGCTCGTGGCAAAGGACTGGTCGTAGCCGTCCTTGCGCATCGCGGGGATCATTACACGGCCCACCGCCGCGATATTGGCAAGTGCTGATCCAGATATCGATGACATGATCGCGTTCGAAACGATGTTGGTGTGCCCCAAACCGCCGCGAATATGCCCGACAACAGACTGTGAGAACTGCACCAACTGCATCGAAATGCCGCCCCGGTTCATTAATTCGCCGGCGAGAACGAAAAACGGGATCGCCATCATGGGAAAGGAGTCCATACCGTTGAACATACTCATCGGCAACAACACGAGCGGCATTGATGGCAGAAGAAATTCAACAGTCAGCAGCGCTGCGGCTGCAATCGCGAATGCAACGGGAACGCCCATGAGCAGGAAAACCAGCATTGACACGAAGAGGGTGAGAGCAAGCACTTTGCGGGTCTCCCAGTTATGGCGCGTCGTCAAACCTGGACCGAGGCCCAGGGTTGTCGTCGCGCGTGAAGAATTCGGCAGCTATAAGGTGATAGAGCATCAGGAGCCCACCAACTGGAAGCGCGGCATAGGGTATGTACATGGGTAAGCTTAGTGCCGCGGTGGTCATATACTTACCACGGCCCATCAACTCAAATCCCTGCCAAAGCAAGACTACGAGCACCACAGCCACGATGGCCTGTGCAAGTCGGATCACCGCGGTGCGCAGAGTCCGCGATCCGATCCGCGAAACAAGCAAATCGACCGCAATATGCCCGCCTCCCCGAAAGACGAGCCCTCCGCCGAGAAGGGATAGCCACACCATGCAATAGCGGGCGACCTCCTCGGACCAGGCGAGCGCATCGTTCAAAACATATCGAAAGAAGACCCCGGCAAGCGTCGCACCAAACATCGCTGCCAGCAAGAGAACCACTGCGCTTCTAGTCACAAGCAGGATGGCGTTGTCGATTTTTCCAAGCATACTGGGGTCACTCCTATTATTTTGCGCCTATCGGTGCACGATTAGGGCTGCCCAACATTCGCTTCCGCGTCGGCAATGGCGCCCAGCAGGGTGTCCACCCATTCGTCACCGATTTCGTCACGCACCATCTGCTCGACAGCCGGGCGCCCGAGATCACGAAACTCAGCGTATTCTTCCGGTGTCGGCGAATAGATTTCGATTCCAGCGTCCTCCAAGTCCGCGAGCGCATGACGCTCGTCCAAGAGCACGGTGGCGCGAGCAACGATGTTCGCGGTCTTCGCCGCTTCCTGAACGATTTGCTTTTGCTCATCGGTCAGCGACTGATATGCGCCCTCATTAATCATTGCGGCATGGATGCTGAACAAGTGACGGTCAAGCGTCAGATATTCCAGATGCTCATGAAACTTCATGGCATAGGCTAGGCCGGGAGGGTTCTCCATCCCGTCGACCACTCCCTGCTGCAGCGACGTGTAGACTTCAGACCAGGAAATTGGTACCGGACTTCCCCCCAGCTCCTTCACCATGGCAATGTGCGCATCGTTCTCACCAGTGCGGATCTTGAGCCCGGCCAGATCTGCGGGGCCATGGACTGGGTGATCGCTGCTAAAGAAACTGCGGAAACCAGCGTTGAAGATACTGAGCACGCGTAGACCCGTAGCCTCCTGCCAAGCTTGTTCGAACTCGTCGCCAAAGGGGCCGTCCAGCACTTCCCACGCCACAGCGTCGGATTTAAAAAGGAACGGAATGCCCAAGACCCGTGCCGGCGGGAAGAAACTTGGCATCAGGATTTCACTGTTGATGGTGATCTGATTGATGCCGGCTTGCGTTTTCTCGATCTGTTCACGTTCGGCACCGGCAGCGTTGGCGCCGAGGATGCGCACTTCGATATCACCAGCCGTCTGCGCTTCCACTGCTTCCTTGAAGATTACCGCCCATGCGTGTGACCCTTGATCCATCGTTTCGGCGGTCGTGTGGCTCAGACGCAGGACGGTATCCTGCGCCGACGCGGCGCCAACCATAAGCGCAGAGGTCGCAAACGCAACCGCTCCAGCTTTCGCTATATTTCTAATCCCCATTGGTACATCTCCTACTTTTTTGTTTGTCGACGTCATGTTGACCAACATGAGCCGTTCCGAGGTTGCAAATGTGTATTTATGTATTAATGTATCCAATGTGAGATGCAAGACTTGATTTCAAAACCTAGGGGCCAAACCTATGCCACAACAACAAACACCTTCATTTCTGAGCGAAGCGGCTCTGATCGAACAGCTAAAAAGCTTCGTATCTTTTCCCAGCCAACAGACTGATTTGCTGGAAGAAGACCCTAAAATTCATGACTTCATCCGGAAATGTGCTGCTCCGCGCTTCAAGGAGGTCGGTGCAGACGTTCACTTCGATAATCACGGCAACCTGATCGCCCAAGCAGGACCGAGGGATGCCGGGGCCTCCCTGCTGTTCGTAGCTTACGCAATGACGCATCCAGCGAATCGGATGACCGATCCGTTTACGCCGCGGTTGATCGAAACCGCGCACGGCCCGGCTGTTCGCGGCCGCGGCGTGGCCGAACAAAAGACCGCTTTGACCGCAGTGCTAGCTGCGCTAGCCCAAGCAATCGCCGAAGATAAGCTCAAAGGTCGTCTGACCGTAGTCCTGACAACTGCCGGCGAAACCGGACGCCATGATGCCGTGCGCGCCGCGATGAAAAACATCGGCGAAATGCCGGACTTTGCCTGCATCTGTATCGGGACCGACAGTAAAATCGCGACGGGGAACAAGGGCCGGGTGGACTTCGACATTCACGTCCACGGCAAAGCGGCGCACTCATCGTCGCCCTGGAATGGGATCAACGCCTTGTCCGGCGCTCGCCATATTCTTGAAAACCTCGAAACATTTGATCTCGGCGTCGCGGATCATCCTGTTTTCGGCCCTGCGACGCTAACTCCCACCGCGCTGAAGACCCTGCCAAATGCCACCCACACGGTGCCGGACACTGCGACTATTACTTATGACAGGCGCGTCCTGCCTGGTGAATCGCCAGAAGAAGCCTACGAAGCCCTGACTAGGAGAATCAGAATCCAAGAACCATGGACCCTGGACTTCGAACAAGGTCCGATCATGTATCCGAACGAACTGGACCCGAACGGAACATTCGCTAAGAAACTGAAAGCCGCCTTTTCCCGCTCGGGTTACAAAGAGGCCGAGACTTTTGCATGCAACTTCGCACTAGATGCGGGCTTCTTCTCCCGTGCGGGGGCCGAAGCGGTGATGCTTGGACCTGGCGAGGTAGGCCAGTTTCACTCGGACGAAGAAAGCGTTCTCGTCCAAGACCTTGTCGGTATCGCACAGGTCTACTACGAGCTTATTTGCGAATGCTTGGAGGCAGGTTAAAGTTCAACCGGACCGTTTCTGCAGTTCGAACCAGACCCACACAGGATGCTTACAGTGGCACGAGAACACTATTTATCAAAGAAAATGTCGCCGATCGAGCGCGCTTATCACTATATTCTCGAGGCAATCCTTTCTGGCGAGCTAGTGCCCGGAATGCGGGTTGCGACGGAAGCTGTGGCAGAAGATCTAGGGATTAGCCGGATGCCAGTACGCGATGCACTTCGGCAACTCGAAGGCGACGGCGTTGTGACGATCGTCGCCAATCGGGGCGCCTCGGTCGCGGAGTTTACTACGGAAGAAGTTATTGAGTTGATTGAAATGCGGGCAGTTCTCGAAGGTTTAGCGGCACGTATGGCGCTCCCATTTATTGGTCCAACCCAAATTTCCGAACTTGAGCATCTTCTTTGGCGGATGGACAATGTACAAGAAGATTTATCGGCGTGGATCACCGCACATGATGAGTTCCACAATTATCTGACCGCCTGCTGTGAGAAACCTCTTCTAATTCAGGAGGCACAACGTATGCGCCTTATGCTGCGCCCCTACTTCCGTAAGTTCTACGCAGAGTCCCGCGAATTCGAAATTGCGGGACTCGAACACAGAACCATTGTTGACACCGTGAAGATCGGAGATACCGAAGCGGTAGAAAATGTCGTGCGCGCGCACGTCAGGCAGAACGTGGACAATATCGCAACGCTCGCCTGATCCCAGCAAAGCCACCTAGGAAGGCCGGTGCGATTCACACCGGCCTTTTTTGCACCTTGCACTCACTGTGTATTTGTGTATTTTTGTATCCAATACTCAAGGAGACGAGGTCATCATGGAACAAATCAACGCATCAGTGGTGTCGAATGAACCGCTGACAGGGGAATACTGGCTTCTTCAAGTCGATGCCCCAAGCATTTCGGCTGCTCTCGAACCGGGGCAATTCGTCAATATTCGCGTCAGCGGAGAGCATGGCCCCTTTTTGCGCCGCCCGTTCAGCGTCTATCGCGTGAGTTCCGACAGGACCCGCCTTCAGGTCGCTTACAAACTCGTGGGCGAAGGCTGTCGCCTAATGCGTGATACCCTTCGTCCTGGAACAACCTGCGATCTGATCGGGCCCCTTGGCACCGGGTACGATTTACCTGCCGAAGCGCGGACCATTGCACTCGTCGGCCGTGGGATCGGAATCGCTGCGCTGCCAACGCTTGCAGATCTTGCCGCAAGCCGAGGCATTACCTCCCACGCTTTCCTCAGCGCCCGAACCCGCGACAACATCGTCGGCACCGAAATTTTCTCGCATCATGGCGGCATGGTGTTCCTACATTCCGACGATCAACCAGGCGGGGTCACCATGGTTACCGACCACCTTTTGGCCGAGGCTTCGAAGATTGACTTTGACGCCATCTATGTTTGTGGCTCCAACCGCCTGATCCGCGCTGCCGACACGTTGGCGCGAAAGTTGAACATCCCGGCGCAATCCGCGATGGAGCAGCATATGGCCTGTGGATTTGGAGACTGTCACGGCTGCGTAATCGAGGTGAACCTCGATCCCGCAGGCGAAAAGAAAGCCTATCGCGAAGTTTGCCACTATGGCCCTGTCTTCAACACCTGGGAGGTTGTCAATGCCTGATCTCAGCATAAATATTGCCGGCATCGAAATGAAGAACCCACTGACCGTAGGGTCTGGCACCTACGGCCATCATGGGAACTTCAATCAGTTTTTCCCTGTCGAAACCATGGGCGTGCTAGTACCCAAGACGGTCCGTCCTATTGAATGGCCAGGCAACCCGCCGCGCCGTGTAATCGAAGTGCCGTCGGGGTTGCACAGTTCTGTCGGCATTCCGTCGATTTCTTGGGAACAGTTCGAAGCCGTGGACGCTCCTCGCCTACGCGATTTGCCAGTCCCTGTCATTCAGAGCGTCATCGGTCGAACCGAAGTGGAGTACGCCGAAGTTGTCGCGCGTGCGTCCGCATTGAACGCCTTCCAAGGACTGGAACTCAACCTGTCTTGCCCCAACTTGAAACAGGGTGGACTAGACTTTGGATATGACCCGGACGCCGCTTACAAACTGGTGAAACGCGCGCGGCAAGAAACAGACCTCCCCTTAGTGGCTAAACTCGCGCCTGACTATTCGTCGCTAGTATCCGTGGCGCAAGCCATCGAAGCAGCTGGAGCGGATGCGGTCGCACTGGTCAATGCGCCACGCGCTATGTGCATCGACATAGAAACTCTGAAACCCATGATAGGCAATGGCGTCGGTGCACTATCTGGCCCAGCGATCAAACCAATGGCAGTGTACATGGTGTGGACACTGTATCGTTCGATCAGTCTGCCGATCTTCGGCATGGGTGGTGTCGCTAATTACAAGGACGTGATCGAATTCATGGCGGCGGGTGCCGCTGCCGTTGCCTTTGGAACTGTCTCGTACGTTGATCCGATGGCTTTGCCTCGGGCGCTTGTGGATCTCGAGACTTGGCTTGTGGAAAAGGGAATCGACGATGTGAAATCCCTGATCGGGGCGGCGCATGGTTCCGATTTTCAGCGTCCCGCACCCCTCAAGGAGATGAAACATGCAGTTTGAAGGTCAATACACTCTTAACGCGACGCCAGCGGCCGTCTGGGAAGCATTGAATAGTGAAGTGGTCCTTGCCCATTGCATACCAGGCTGCGAGAGCGTCAAGAAACATGACGACGGTGCTTATGCCGCTACAGTCACGCTGAAAGTCGGTCCGGTAAAGGCTCGCTTTGCTGGTGATGTGAACATCAAGCAGATAGAGCCGCTCAAGCGTTATCGCGTCGAAGGTGAAGGAAAGGGAGGCGTTGCCGGCTTTGCCCGTGGCGCCGCCGACGTATCGCTCGAAGAAGTGAGTGGCGGTACGGCGCTAAGCTATACAGTTGATGCCAAAATAGGTGGGAAAGTCGCGCAACTGGGAAGCCGTATGCTCAACTCTACTGTTCAGAAGCTTTCAGATAACTTTTTTGAGAACTTCGCCGAAGTCCTGAATGGCAATTTTGTGCATGCATCATTTGGAGAACTTAAATGAGCGCCACCGCAGAGCTAAGCCTATCTGAGGTTCTATCATTGAGATGTTCGACAAGGCAATTCAGCGAAACGCCGCTACCGTTCGAAACGGTCGATAGCCTTATTCAGATCGCGCAAGGTAAACGCGGACCATCAGGTGGCCGCGCTGCGCCTTCTGCGCACGCCCTGTACCCTATTAGGCTGATTGCAACTTGTGGGAACGTAGAAGGCACTGAGACTGGCACCTACACGATCGACCCCATGACCGGTCATACCGAGATTCACTGCCAAAAAGATCTCCGTAAAGAACTTCGGCAAGCGGCGCTAAGTAATCAGCCATGGGTTGAAACAGCGCCACTGATCTTAACGTTTTACGTGAATTCTAATGAGATCAGACAGGCCTTTGCCGAGCAGCCACCATTTGGGTCACGTGGTGAACGGTATGCATACATTGAAGCGGGATGCCTTGCCCAAAATTTGGCGTTGTACGCTGCCGAAGCCGGCATCGGGTCAGTACTTGTTGCCGGATTCGACGACCAAGAGACTTCAACCGCTCATGGCGTGGATATGCAACCTCTATTGCATATGTGCTTCGGGATCGCGTCACGATGATGGAATCCCTCACTCTTGTCCTTGTCGCTTCGCGCCTTTTTCGAGTGTAGAAGATTGGTCGCTCACGTCAAAACGGGAGCATCATAACACATACAAAGCGTAAATACAATTGGCCTGTTTGGCCAATAAGAGATCGCGGAAACAATATCGGTAAGCGGGAATATTAAATTGGACGATGCAGAAAATATACCTAAGGCGCAACTCGCGCGATCCGGGCCTAACTTTCTATCAGACATTGACGCAACATTTTGTGCCGTTGCCGAGTCACTCAAACTGACCGAAGGATTGGCTGAAAAAATTCAGGCCTGCAATGCCACATATGTCACCCGCTTTGGTGTGCGTCTACGCGGTCGCATGCACACCTTTGTCGGCTGGCGTGCGGTGCATTCGACCCACAACAATCCAGCAAAGGGCGGCATTCGATACTCGCTTTCATCAAATCAAGACGAAGTCGAGGCGCTCGCTGCGCTCATGACCTACAAGTGTGCATTGATCGGCGTGCCCTTCGGCGGCTCCAAGGGCGCGCTTAAGATTGATCCGCGCGATTGGCAAGAACATGAACTGGAGAAGATCACTCGGCGATTTGCGCAGGAGCTGATCAAGCACGGGTTTCTCAATTCCGGAATGAACGTGCCGGCACCAGACTTGGGCACCAACGAACAAACCATGATGTGGATTGCCGACGAATACCGTCGGCTTAAGCCCGAGGACATTAACGGCATGGCTTGCGTCACCGGCAAGCCCTTGGGCGGCAACGGCATCGAGGGGCGCACCGAAGCCACAGGCCGCGGCGTCCAGTTCGCGGTGCAGGCCTTCTTTTATAACACCGAAGATGCACAAAAAGCGGGCTTTGCGGGCAACGACCTACGAGGGCGCTCGGTGGTGGTCCAAGGGCTTGGCAATGTCGGCTATCACGCCGCTAAGTTCCTCAGCGAAGACGATGGATGCCGCATCACCGCAGTGATCGAGCGCGACGGAGTGATCCGCAATCCGGACGGTCTCGACATCGAGGTACTGAAGAAACATGTCGTGGCCACCGGTGGGGTGCAGGGATTTGCTGGCGGCACCTTCGACGTCGAGGGCGCGAAGGGGCTGGAGGATGTCTGCGATATCCTAATCCCGGCGGCGCTGGAACAGGTGCTGCACGGCAGTAACGCCGGGCAGCTTCAGGCACGGCTGATCGTCGAGGCGGCGAACGGGCCCACAACCTTTGAGGCCGATCGTATCCTGCGAGAGAAAGGCGTTGTAATCATCCCGGATCTCTTTGCCAATGCCGGCGGCGTTGCGGTCAGCTACTTCGAATGGGTCAAGAACCTTACCCATATCCCCTTTGGCATGATGGAGCGGCGCTATGACGAGAAGGGCCACCGCACGCTCGCCCGATCGCTCGAGATGATGACTGGCCGCGCCTTTCCCAAGGAGACCGAGGCGGAGTTTTTCCAAGGCCGCCGCGAGATCGATCTCGTCCGCTCCGGCCTCGAAGACATCATGCGCTCGACCTATGCCGAGCTTTCGCGGCGCTGGAACGATCCCCGCGACCCAGCCACGGATCTGAGATCGGCTGCATATGCAGTATCGATCAACCGGATTGCGGAGGCATACCGCGCCATCGGAATCTAATTTTAACATAAGAAGTCTTATGTGATTTTTGGCCGGCCCAAAATTTCCCTGTAGAATTCGTCCTCTACAACCTCCCTGTGGACGACCGACTGGCGGCACCGGTATTGCCGGTGCCGCCCTTTTCCGAAAGAACGATTGAACGGCCCAGAATGTTTGCGAGACGGATCATCCCGTGACCTGCGCTTCGGCAGGCATTCCATTCCGGCGATCTCGCGCCGTTCCAAGAATTCGTCTCTACACCTCCGAATGTAACATATATCGCGTGGCGATATTTCGCGCACCGTGTCCGGTTCGCGGGCATGAATTTGCGGGACCGTGTAGCACTGAACATCCAAGACTTGAGACGCGCCCGCGGCCTCAGCCAGGAGGAGCTTGCTCATCGGGCCGACGTGAGCCGCGGCCATATGGGCAAGGTCGAGAACGCCAGGTTCGCCGCCTCCCTCGACCTCCTCGAACGTATTGCGAAGGCCTTGAAGGTCGACCCAGCCGAACTCTTCAAAAAACGCTAGCTCCTTCCCGCCAGCCATCGCTCGGTTCGGTTCTGATGCACCGCAATCGATAGTCTAACGATATGGCAGGAGTTCTATGCGCAAGAAAAAAACAGGCTGGCCCTTTCAGGAAGGGTTTATCATCGACGGAACGCAGGAAACTCATGTGTTCACCGACTACCGTTGGAACGATGGGTCCGTGAGCCGGCGCCAGTTTGTCGATCCGGAAAGCTACGACGTCAGACTTGTCATCGTGCGGCCGTTTTCACTCAAGCCGCCAGGCAGCGAGGATCAGTAAGAGAACCACTCCGAATGGCCCATGTTGCCCTCATAGTCTCCGTATTCGACCATGATGCTGCGGGCATAAAAATGCCATAGGCCACCGCTGGTCGGGTAGGCGATCTCCTGACCGCTTTCCGAGACGAATGTCGCGGGCCAGGGCGTGTGGGACCCGTAGACCCGCTGGATGTAGCGGCAGGTGCGGTTCTCGCGATCGCAGGAGCGGATCGACCAGTCCCACTGACGTGGTTCGTCGCGCGGCTCGTAGGAGCGCCCGGTGAACCAGATCACATGGGTCCGGTTCAGCCATTCGTATTCCGGCAAGTTGGTGTCGAGCTCGCCCTGTCCACCCGGCCCACCCAGTTCGACCGGCACATGCGCGAAGGTGCAAACCCCAAAGGGCGGCAGGCTTGGCCAAGGCGTGATGCGGCGGATCATGGTGCGATAGGCGCGCGCGCAGACAGTGCTCGGGGGGAAACCTCCTGCCATACAAAGCATGATGGCGCAGTCGATGTCATAGGCCTGCGCCTTCTCCGGGGCCCCGAACGCCGCCATCACCCCCATCGTCGCTGCCATCATCTGCCGCTTCATGTCACTCTCCCGCAAAAGTTGCGCAGATTATCGCTCAATTTGTATTTTTCTGCAATATGTCGTATTGACTCCATATGTCTTTATGGCCTTAGTGTCGTGAAGTAGAAGGGCTCTCATGGGGAGAGTCCGAACATGCCGATAGCGCGCAACCAGATCCTGATCACCATCGATGGTGTGAAAGACCTTCAAGAAGAAGGCATCGCGTTCCGCTGCCGGTATGAACTCGTGGGGTTCACGGACGATGGCAAGCCGCGTTACCAGTGCATCTACCTGCGCGCGGGCGAGCCGGAAGCCATTCTGGTCTCGACCCGGATTACCCCACACGGTCCCGAGCCGCGGTATTTCAACATATGGCCAGGGCTCTTCAAACATCATCTCGAGTTCGGTGACGGGCGCGATCTGCGCTTTGGTCCTGACTATGAGCTCACCCTCGAGGAGCGCCGCTGACGTCATTGCCTTCGGCCGCGACGGCACGGCCCGGACCTCTGGCTGGACCTTCCACGGCACGAGACCTGCCTGGGCGGGACTGGATGATAGCGCTGAGGCAGAGGTTGTTCTGGCGTCGTTGGACGCCACGCCTCCTTCCGGTCGCGACGACATCCTCGCGCTGATCCGCACCACCGCTGATCGTCATGCAGGCAATCGCGCCCTCGGTCGCGTCGGTCTCGATCCGGACGATTGGGAGGTCCTTTTCCAGGCCCTGGTCGAGGCCGAAAGCAGCTACAACCCGACCGCCGTCAGCCCCAAGGGTGCTTATGGTTTGGGCCAACTGATGCCGGATACGGCCCGCAGCCTCGGGGTCGATCCGCGCGATCCGTCCCAGAACCTCGACGGCGCAGCGCGCTACCTGCTCGCGCAGCTTGCCACCTTCAAGGACATCGACCTCGCACTCGCGGCCTACAATGCCGGGCCACACCGGGTCGTCGAATATTCCGGCATTCCACCCTTCGCCGAGACCCGCGACTACATCGCGCGCATCCACCGGATCCGGTCCCGGCTGGCGGGCACACCAGTTTCCGCGCCGGACACCCGCGTTGCGGACGGGGTTCCAGCCCGCGCACCCGTCCTCATCGATCTTCAGTAAAACAAGGGAACCTCGCATGCTTAGACATCGCCTCAGCCGCCTCTTGCCCGCCGCCACAACCCTGGCGGCTTTCGCAACGCCCGCGCTCGCGCAGGACCTGTCACCCATCCAAACCATGCTGGAAACTGTCGAAGCCGCGCTGACCGGTCCGATCGGGATCGCGGTCGCCACGCTCGCGGTCATCGGCACCGGTTTCATGTGCATGATGGGACGGCTGAACTGGGGCTGGTTCGCCTCGGTCATCATCGGGATCGTGCTGATCTTCTCGGCCGGCACCATCGTCGACGGCTTCTCCTGAGATCCGAGTAGAGCAGTGTCAGAACGATCCCCCCTCTTTCTGGGCCTCGCCCGTCCGCCCAAGTATCTGGGTCTCCCTGTCGGATACCTTGTGGTGCTGGCGACCGGGGTCGTTCTGCCGTTCATCTGGACGAAGTCCATGGTCTTCTTCCTGATTGGTCTCGTCGCCTATCCGATCCTCTGGTTCGTTGCGGACCGCGAGCCGCATTTCTTCGAGGTCCTGCGCGTTTCCTACGGCTCGGTGCGCCCGACGAAGAACCGGACCCTGCACGGAGGCGACAGCTTTGGCGCTTGATACGGGCACACTTTCCACTTTTGGGCCCGCGCTTCTTCAGGCCGGCGCAGGTGACTTCGCGCGGGAGAGCTATCTCGCCGAACAACTGCCGTATTTCGCGCTCGCGGACGATGATGTCATGGTACTGCGCGAGGGCGATCTGATGGCGACCCTGCGCCTTGATGGTCTGAACCCGATGACCAGCGAAGACGCCCGGCTCGATGCGCTCAAACGCGCGGTCGCGGCCATCGTCGCCCAAACAGGCAACGCCTTCGGATTTTACATCCACCGCATCTCGGTTCCGCAGGATCTCGGGATGCGTGCAATCGAGGGGGACAGCTTCGCCGCCGCGATCGACGCCCGCTGGCAGGCCCATGTGAAGGACTTGCACCCGGCCAAGCGTCAACTCTATCTCAGCGTCATCCGTCGCCCCGATATCTCCGCGCGCATTCCGCTCCTGCGCGCGCTGGCCCGCAAGGCCTGGGTCAAGGACCGCGCGACACGCCTGCAGGAACTGAACGAGGTCATGGGCTTCTTCGAGGTGGCGCTCGCTTCCGCCAACCCCGTGAGGCTCACGAGGTCGGGCGGTGAATGGCTGGGCTATCTCAATACGCTGAACGCAGGCAGCTTCTCCCCCATCGCCTTCGGGCAGAGCGCCCTGCCCCTCTCGCACACTTTGAGCAATTGCCGCGCGACCTTTGACGGCGACATCGTCACCCTGACCGACGCCGTGACCGGTCAGGTCAAATACGGCGCGCTCTTCTCCATGAAGACCTATCCGGCGCTGACAGATGTCACGCTGCTCGATGCGCTCGACCTGCCGCTCGACATCGTGCTGACGAACTCCTTCAGCCCGATCCCGAACAACATCATGGCCGAACGGATACAGCGGATCATCCGCCAGATGCATGCCTCCGACGATGCCGCAGTCTCCCTGCGTGAACAGCTCGGCCAGGCGGCAGACGATCAGGAAGCAGGCCGCATTGCCTTTGGCGACCATCAACTTTCTATCGCGGTCTATGGGCCGGACCGCGACACGCTCGAACGGGCAGCCGCCCAGATCAAACGCGTCGGCCAGGAGATCATGTCGGTCATAGTACGCGAGAACATGGCGCTGAAAGCTACGTATTTTGCACAATCCCCAGGCAATTTCGGCTACCGCGCCCGCAAGACGCCGATCTCCTCAGTCAACTTCGCCGATTTCGCCGCGCTGCATGGCAGTGTCGACGGCCGTGGGCCGGACCAGTCGCCTTGGGGCCAGACCATCTCGGTCCTGCCCACGGTCGGCACGTCGGGCTATCGCTTCAATTTCCACGAAGCAGGCAGCCCCGGCAAGGAACCCACGGTCGGCCATACCCTCGTGTTGGGCCGTACCGGTACTGGCAAGACGCTGACCACAGCCTTCCTCGCGGCGCAGGCACAGCGGGTCGGCGCGCGGCTTTTTTTCTTCGACAAGGACCGCGGGCTCGAAATGGCGGTCCGCGCCCTTGGCGGCCGCTACAACGAAATCCGCGCGGGCGTGCCCACAGGCCTCAATCCACTCGCGACCGAGACCGATGAACGCGGCCGCGCCTGGCTCTCGGACTGGCTTGCGACACTTCTCACGCGGAGTGGCGCCCTCACCGGCGAGCAATCCCGGCACATCCAAAGCGCCGTCGGCCAGAACGCCGATGCGGGCGCAGCCCTGCAGCGCTTCGCCAGTTTCGAAACCCTGTTCCAGTCGCTCGATGACGATGGCGAGCTGCAAAGCCGCGTCGCCGAATGGGCGCCCGGCGGCCGCTATGGCTGGGTCTTCGACGAGCCCGAGCGCGGCGCTGGCCTCAAGCTCACGGGCGACATCGTCGGGTTTGATATGACCGAGATCCTCGACATGACGACCGAGCGCATGGCGGTGCTCTCCTACATCTTCCGCCAGATCGAACGCGTGGTCGAAGACCGCCGCCCCACCATCATCGTGCTCGACGAGGCCTGGAAGCTCCTGGACGATCCGTATTTCGGGGCACGGCTGGAAAACTGGCTGGTGACGCTCCGCAAGATGAACTGCGTCGTGATCATGATGACGCAATATCCGAGCCAGCTGCGCGGCAGCCGCGTCGGCAAGACCATCGTCGAGACGGTGCCGACCCAGATCCTTTTCCCGAACGACCGCGCCACCATCTCGGATTACGACTTCCTGCGCGTCAACGCCAAGGAAGCTGCCCTCCTCGTGCAGCCCACCATCGGCCAGCGCATCGCGCTTGTCCGCTCTGCGGGCGACAGCGTCTTCGTTGATGCGGACCTCTCCGCGCTCGGAGACCTCCTCCCCATCCTTGGTGGCGGCGCCACCGGCGAGGCCCGCGTGCCTGCCGATTGGCGCGCCAATCCCGATTTCTGGAGACATGTGATATGAGCTCGAAACCCCTCTTGGCGCTTTGCGCCATTGCGGGCCTTCTCTCGGCTTGCGAAAAGTACACCGAGAAAACCTCGCCCTGCTTCGGTCGCAATGGCGAGCCGCAGGTGACGCGGTCCGCCCTCGCCTTCTCGACCATGGGCGCACCAGTTCAGGACGCTGCAAAGCCCGACTGCACCTTCGAACCCCTGCCCCGTCCGGAATGAGCCGCGCCACGATCATATCCGCCGGGCTCTGCCTCGGCCTCGGCGCTTTGCCCGCGCTTGCCCAGGGCGTGCCGACACAGGATAATTCCGCCATCGGACGTGCCATCGCGCGCGTAGCGGCGCTCGCCGAGGATCTGGGCGTCCAGCAGGACAAGGATCGGACCGAGTCCACGCTGGCCGATGTCCAAGCCGACCAGCTGCGTGTCCTCGAGGAGATGACGGTTGCCATCACCGGCCCCGGCTTCGACATCCGTGCGCTTGAGGGCAATGCGGATTTCGGAGTGGCAGCGGTCTACCCGAATACCGATCCAAGCCCGATGAACAGCCGCCTTTTCGGCGAGGGCCGCGAGACGGTCGAGATGATGATCGTCGAGGTTGCGGGCGAATTCGCAGGCACCCCCGGTGTGGCCCGCGCCGGTCTCTCAGCGACCCAGTGGCGTTGCCTCTTTCAGGCCCTGATCAAGCAGGAAAGCCGCTTCAACGTCGCCGCCGAAAGTCCGGTCGGGGCCTATGGCCTGACCCAGCTCATGCCCGGCACCGCCTCCGATCTCGGCGTTGACCGCTATGATGTGAAGGACAATCTCCGCGGCGGCGCGCGCTATATCACCACGCAACTCAACCGCTTCGGCAACATTCCCCATGCGCTGGCAGCCTACAACGCGGGCCCCGGCCGGGTGATCGAATACGGCGGCGTGCCGCCCTTTGCCGAGACGCAGGGCTACGTGCGCAACATCTCGAAATTCTACAACGAGTATCTCGCCGTCGTGGGCGGGGCCGACGCGCTCGGCACGCTCTCGCCCTCGGACTTTGCGCTGGCCGAATATGCCAGCATCTCCGAGGCGGGCGTCTATTATGCCGCCGACAGTTCGGCCACGACCGAACAGGTCATCAATCGCCTCCGCGCCATCATCCTGCAGATCGGCGCGCAGCCCAATGTCAAGGCGGCCTGGGAGCTCAACACCTACGCCAAGGCCGAGATCGGCCGCATCCTCACCCTTCGCGTCCGGCTGATGGCCGCCAACCAGCAGCGCGAAGCGGCCCACGCGCAGCACCTCGTCGCCGACCGGCTGGCCGAGCGCGACTTCATGCAGATGGGAGTTCCCGAATGAGACAACTTCTCCTGACCGTGGCTGCGGTCACAGCACTCGGGCTTCCCTTGCCCGCCTCGGCCCAAGGCGTGCCGACCTTTGATGGCTCACAGCTTGGCCAGCTGGTGGCGCAGCTCGAACACATGGCCGAAGACCTAAACGTCCAGATGCAGCAACTCGCCACCATGCGGTTGGAACTCGAAACCCAGCTGTCGCAGCTCACCAACCTGGAAGCGCAACTGACTTCGCTGATCGAGGGCAGCGGTCTGGGGGAGCTCTTCGCGACGGTCGAGGAGTTTCGCGCGCTGCGCGGTAAGCTGGTCGCACCCCTCAACACCGCGCAATCGCTTGCCAGCGGCGATTTCCTGAGCGGCTTCAATCCCGGCGCTGAGCTATCGGCCTCGGTCGAGCGCGTGCTCTCCGGCAGTGGCTTCACCTCGGAACGGTTGACCACGCTCTCGGGCTCGGATCAGCCCGCCGACAACCGCATCGCGACCTCTGCCGGGGCCAGCGCCATGCTGTCGGTCGCCGCGCAGGAAAGCCACGAGGAGGCCGGCCAAAGCCTCGGGCGGCTCGAGACCATGGTCGGGCTGATCGACGATCAGGACGGGCTGAAAGCCGCCGTCGATCTCAACACCCGCGTCACCGCCGAGCTCGGCATCATCCTGACCCAGATCTGGAGGCTGGAAGCTGCACAGGGCGTAAGCGCCGGACAACTTGGCGTCGTCGATGCCGCCACCCTCGCGGATGAGCGCAAGTTCCGCTCGATGGCGGTGGATCCATGAGCACGTCGATGCGCCTCATTATCCCGGATATTCGGTTCCTTGGTTTCGCCGCGCTTGTGCTCGGTGCCCTGCCCTGTGCCGCGCTGGCCCAAGCCTCGACCACGGACCCGTCCAGCAATACGCCCTTCAGTTCGATGGCCATCGCGCGGGACGAGGGCGACGCCTGCCGTGTCCCGAAACCACCCGCCGATCTGGCCGAGACCGCTTACTTACGCAATGGCTACCGCGCGATCCTGCGCATTCTGATCGCCGAAGAGATGCTCGCATCGGAGAACTGCGCATGTCTGCTGGATGCATTCACCTGGGATCAGGCCCTGGGGGCCCTGCCCCGGTTCCAAACCTCAGACACCCCGCGCCTGCCCTTCAAGGTGCTGGACCTCTACGCCAAGGCCGATGCGCTGGAAGCCCAGGTCATGGAGGCTTGCCCACCGATACAGGATGGTGGGTAGATGGGGGTCATCCGCGACATCCTTGGCCAGGTCGACGCCGCGGTGAACACCGTGGCGCAGGACGGCTTTGTCTCCTCGGCAGCCTCGGTCGGTAATGTCATTTCGGCGGGCGCGACGCTCCTTGTCGTCCTCCTCGGCATCAACGCCGTGATGCAGCTCCGCCCCCTGCCCTTCGGCACCGGCTTCGCCTTCGGGATGAAGGTGGTGCTCGTGGGGATATTCGCCCAGAGTTGGGACAATTTCAGCGTGATTTATGGCATCGTCACGCAAGTACCTGACTCCGTCGGCGCCTCGATCCTCGCCCTCACCGGCTCGGGCGACGAGGCCGGGGTTTATGAAAGCCTCGACAACATGGTCGCGCGCATCACCGCCTATGGCGACACGATCGGCGACCGGGCGGGCTGGGTCTTCGGCGCTGTTCTCGGTGCGATCTTTTTTGTCCTCTCCGCCATCTTCGCCGCCGTCACCGCCGGGATCATCGCCTTCGCCAGGATCGTCTTCGCGTTGATGATCGTGATCGCCCCCTTCATGATCGTGACCTCGCTCTTCAAGCCGACCCAGTCGCTCTTCGAGGCCTGGACCCGCGCCACCATCGGCTATGCACTCATGCCCGTAGCCGCCGCCGGGGCCGCGGGCATCATCGTCGCCATCGCCGAGGCCATCGGGGACGCCTCGGCTGATCCGGGCGATGTGGAGACCGTGAGCCTCATCCTGCCCTTCCTCGTGATCCTTATCCTCAGCGCCGGGATCATGGCCTCGGTGCCCTACATCGCCTCCAACCTCACCGGTGTCGTGGGAATTGCGTCGAATGCCGTGGGCCTTACCGGCCTTGCGCGCCAGGGCTTCGTGAACACGCGCCAGTATGGCACCGGGACCGCTTCGCGACTCGTCACCGGCAAATCCCCGCATGAACTGAACCAGATGGCCAATGCGGGCGTGGTGAAGACCGGCGAGATGATCCGCCAGAGCCCCGGCGCGCTTCTCTCCGCCGCCAAGGCCTTCCGCAAACCCTGATTTGAAAGACTCAAGACTTGAAGAAGACCGTAGCCAGTTCCGCGAGAAGCGACCGCGACGCCTTTGAGGTGGATTTCATCTACGGGCCGAGGCGGCGCGAGCGCTTCGCCTGGTTTGTCGCGGCAGCAGGCGTGCTGGTCGGCGTGGCGGGCATGGTCGCGGGCGCGAGCCTTTTTCCCCTCAAATCGACCGAGACCTTCGTGGTCGTGGTGGACAAGGAAACTGGTGAAATGGACCGGGTCGCCGCCGTCCAGGCGCTGACGCTTTCGGAAAGTGACGCCATCATCCAGGCCAGTCTCGTGGCCTATGTCGATGACCGCGAGACCTATGACCTGACCGACGGCGAGCAACGCATCAACTCCGTGCTCGATCGCTCGGACGGCGATGCCGCCCGTACGCTGCGCGATCTCTGGTCCTCCACCAACGAAGACTACCCGATAACCGTCTATGGCCGCGACGCCAAGATCGAGGTGGTGATCAAGTCGGTGAACCAGATCGAGCGCGGCGTGGCCCAGGTCCGCTTCACCCGCACGCTGCGCCGCCCCCGCGACACCCGCACCGTCACCCGGTCTTACGTCGCCACTGTCGGCTACGGCTTCCAACCCGAAACCCGCAAGCGCCTTCAGGACGTCTGGGCCAACCCCTTAGGCTTCGTGGTGACCTCCTACCGCGTCGACGCCGAAACCCTGGAGAACTGACCCTCATGAAATCCCTGCCCGCGCTCCTCACCACGTTTCTCCTAGCGCTTGCCCTTCCTGTTGCCGCCCTCGCCGAGGCCACGCCGCAAGGCGGACCGCTCGATATCCGCATCCGCACCGCCGTCTATAACGAAAACCAGGTCTACCGGATCGAGACGGATCTGAAGCATTCGACGACGCTTCATTTCGGGGCGGGGGAGAGGTTCGAGGCGGTGATCGTCGGCGATACAGAGAGTTTCCAGGTCGATCCGATCCCCGAGCTTGGCAACGTGCTGACGATCAAGCCGCATGTGGCCAACGCCTCGACCAACATGACGGTGATCACCAATCGCCGCACCTATTCCTTCCACCTGCGCGAGGGCTCGATCCCGAACCGCACCGGCATGTTCTTCGAGGTCCGCTTCCGCTACCCCGACGAGGAACGCCGCGCGGCGGGTGCCACCCAGCCCAAGGGCTATGAGGCGCCGCGAAACTACAACTACCGTGTTTCGGGCGAGGGCGATTTCCGCCCCAGCCATATCTACGACGACGGGCGCTATACCTATTTCGTCTTCCCGGAAAGTGCTCGCCAGCCTGCCCTCTTCAAGGCCGATGACCAGGGCCGTGAGCGCACGGTCAACTGGACCCAGCAAGGCAACACGGTCCGGGTGCTCGGGGTGAACAGCTACTGGACGCTGCGTATCGGCGATGAGGCGATCTGTGCCTGGCGCGACGAGAGCGCGATCTACGTGAGCAACTGACCATGGCCGATCAAACCCCTCCCGACCTGCAGGACCGTCTCGACCAGTTCAGCCAGCGCGGCAAATCCAAACGCCGGGGCAACAGCCTCGGGGTCGGTGCCCTCGCTGCCGCCCTCGCCCTTGGCGGCGCCGGGGTCGCATATTTCCTGGCGACCGGTTTGCAAGAAGGTGACAGCGCACTCGAGACCTCCGATGTCGAGACCTTCCAGGACCGCCGCCCCGGCACCGGCGGGCGGCTGGAGTTTCCGCCCGACGAGACCGAGCAGCGGGTCAATGACGCGCTGATCGCCGTCGAGGAAGCGCTCGACGTGCCCGCGGCCCCTGCCCCCGAGGCGAGCGCCGAGGTGCTGGCCGAGATCGCCAAGCTGCGCGAGGCCCTAGCCGCCAGTCAGGCTGCCCGCAACTCGGAAATCCAGTCCGCCGTCTCTGACCTCCGCGAAGCCTTCGACGAACAGAAGGCAGCGCTTGAAGCCACATTGGCCGCAAAGGAAACCGAGCTTGCTAACCTGCAGCGCCAGACCGAGACCCGCATCGAAGGGCTGCAAGCCATGCTCGATGCCGAGCGCGCACAGCGCGAGGGGCTCGAGGCCGAACTCGACCGCGAGGGGCTGATCGCAGACCAGCGCCTTCTCGAAGAGCGCCGGCGTCAGGAGGAAGAGCAGCGTCAGCGCGAGGCCGAACGGGTCGCCGAGGAGCTTCTGACCGCGCAGATCAAGTCGCCGGCCCTGGTCTACGCCGACGGTCCGCGTGGCGGCCAAAGTGGCGCGGCGGTGGCCGATCCTGCTGCCGCAGGCGCCGGAGGGCCGGTCCTGTCAGGCAACGAGCAGTTCCTGCAGAGTGCGCGACCGCTCGAGGTGCAGGAGGCCGCTCGTCTCACCCATCCCGAGCGCACGCTGACCCAAGGGTCCGTCATCCAGGCGGCGCTCCAGACCGCCATCAACAGCGATCTGCCCGGGTCAGTGGTTGCCGTGGTCTCCGAACCGGTTCCGGCGTTTTCCGGGGACCGGATCCTGATCCCCCGGGGCTCCCGCCTTTTTGGCCAATATCGATCCGGCATCGACATGCACCAGAAGCGCATCCTGATCCTATGGACCCGCGTGTTGACCCCGGACGGCACCTCGATGGATATCGCCGCTGTGGGTGGGGACCAGATCGGCCGCTCGGGCCTCACCGGCCTCGTCGACACCAAGTTCGCCGAGCGCTTCGGCGGGGCGGCGCTGATTTCCGTGATCGGGGCTGCACCGGCCGTGGCGGCCGAGAGCGCCAACAATGAGACCACCAGCATCGTCCTGGGCGATGTCGGCAGCGATCTTCAGGATGCGGTTGGATCGGTCATCGCCGATCAGGTGTCGATCGCGCCGACGATCTATGTGGACCAGGGGGCCTCGGTCACCGTGCTCGTGGACAGAGATGTGGTGATCTATTGACCCGGACAGAAAGTCCAGCCTCATACCTCGAGCGTTATCTCGACCCGTTCCGCGACCTCTTGCGGCGCGACGACGTGGTCGAGATCGCGATCAACCCGGATGGCAAGGTCTGGCTCGAGGTCGCGGGCGACGCCACCATGCGCCACGAAGGCCAGACCGTGGACCGGACTACCGCCCTCAATATGGCCCAGACTATCGTCGGCGATGCCAAGGCCCGCGTCTCTGAAAAGAACCCCCTCGTCTCGGGTAAGGTGGAATATGCGGGCCGCCCCCTTCGGGTCCAGGTCGCTGTGCCGCCCGCCATCGATCGCGGGGCTTCGATCACCATCCGCCTCTTCGCCTCGGGCAGCGTCCGGGACTATGCCCCGACCTATCTCTTCGGCAAGGCCGTCTCACTCGATACACTCCGCGCCGAGAAGATGAAAAACATCGCCAGTCTCGCGGAAGACAACCTCGAGGCCGCGTTGCAGACCCTGGTCGAGGCGCGACTCAACGTCCTGATCAGCGGCGGCACTTCGACCGGCAAGACTACTTTCGCCCGCCACCTTCTGACCCATGTCAGCGAACACGAACGGCTGATCACCATCGAGGACGCCTTCGAACTCTTCCCCGGCCAGCCGAACACCGTCGCCCTCCTGGCCGACCGCGGTTCCGGCTCGCAACGCAGCGCCAACGCCCTCCTACAAGCCTCCCTCCGCATGCGCCCCGACCGGATCATCGTCGGCGAGTTGCGTGGCGCCGAGGCGTTGACCTATCTCGAGGCCATCAACACCGGCCATGGCGGGTCGGTCTCGACCATCCACGCGGAAACCGCGGAACTCGCCATCGACCGGCTGGCGATCATGGTGCTGCAGGCTGGCACACCGCTGACCTTCGCCGAGGTTCGGGAATACATCCGGAAATCCATCGATGTAATCGTCCAGCTCGGGCGGGCTGAGGGGAAGCGGGGGATCACGGAGTTCTATCTGCCGGGATCTTGAAAGCCCCAGCACCGAGGCGCGGAGCCGGTTTGCGACAGCGCGACGCTGGCCTTGCCTTGCAATACCCGAAGCGGACTTCTTGGACGGTGAGCTAAGTAGAGGAGTTTCTCGTCCCTAGCGTTCCTCGCCAGCGCCGGCTTGCTCATCAAACATGATGCGCCTTGCTCGCCGTAGGTCACCAGTAATTCGTCAGCTGGCTGTGGAAGGAATTGCTATCGCGTCGCCTCTGACAATCTTCGCGGCACTCTGACCATGGGTCGGCATCTTAACCGCCCACGGAAATGGTGGTGATGAAGAGCGCTCGTACTGGTAGACCAGCACCTCAGGATGCAGCCTGTCATCGAGGTGCCGGCCCAGTGTGAACACAACGCTGTTGGGGGCTGCGATGAACAGGTGAACGCGTTTGACCCCTTTTGCCATGAGATCACCCAGAAGATCCGTGAAGTCTTCCGACATGGCTGATTGCTTACCGGCAGACCAGTGCGCCGTCGTGCTCAAGGTTGGCAAAGCGAGACGGATCAGAGGCATATCACCGAGAGTCGCCTTAATACCGTCTGCGTCCGAAGGGTAGGAAACAGCGACGGCCAAAGCTACCTCCGGAATATTGTTCTTCAGGCCGTCGGTCCCGGAAATGACGAACCGGTCTCCGTCATCTGCGCCGTCAGGTTCGCGCCATTTTTCTGCAAAACGATCCCAGTCCATCACTGTAAGACCAGCTTCATTGCCAACCATCATACCGGTCAGGAATGTCAGCGGCACAGGCGCCATACCGCCGTAGACAAGTCTGACGTTGCCGGGACCCGCCGCGTCGCGCTTCTGCCGGAGCTGTTGCCGCAACCCGGCAATCTGCGAGAGTGCGTCGTCGGGACTGATGATCTGACTCGTTGAGGTAGACTGCCGGTGATCGATTGGAAGGACATCGATACGGCCTTTCAGGCGTTTCGGCACGGCAGGGGCAAGGGGGGTATCAACGGTCTGGTGCAACCCGCGGTGCTCCAGCACAACCACGCTCTGCTTTCTGAGCTGCCGTCGGTCAGCGATGTGATCGATCACACCAAGGATACCCCCCGCAGCGAGGAGCAGAATGCCGAGGAAGACGGTAATCTGGGACCAGTAGACCGATAACCCGCCACCATCCGCCTGCACGGCCAGCCGCAGGACCCGGTCCGCATCGATCCAGGACAGATCACCGGCCAGCCCGCCGACGCTCAACCCAGCGACGATCAAAGCGACTCCGGCACGCAACAACCTCGAAGGCCAGGACGGGATCCGAAAGATATAGGTTATCAATCCGTCGAAAAACCGGTCACCATGTTTGCGCCAGAAAGACATGTATGCAGCCTCCGGATCAGCCAATATTCACGATGAACTGACCGCTGCGCGCGGCCAGTTTGCCATTCTTCACAATGAAACACTCGATACTGTGCTGGCCCCGATAGAGGGTGCTCTCGGAATGGGACAGACCACCCCGGACTGCCGCGTCCGGGCTGAAGCCCCCACGCAGGCAATCCGCATCCTCAGCTTCTCGCCCGGTGTTCACGACCTGCCAGTAGACCTTGAAACGCCCGGTCACCGTCGTGTCCGCCTCAAAACGCAGACTGCAATTTCTGGGAAGCGGCGCGCCTTTGCTCACGAAGTTCTGCGGCCTGAATCCCTGCTGCGTAAAGCTCGCCGCACGAATATTGACGCGGCCTTCCGCAGCCTGCGGCCATCGCGGCTTTCGCATGTAGGCTGGCGCAAGGACGAGATTCACCGCACGGACCAGGCGCCCGGCAACACCCGGCCTTTTGGCCGGATTGCGACGCCCCAGTGCGCGTTCGACCAGACCCTGCCCCATGCGTTCGCTGAGGACCGCACCGACACCGTCTGCAGTGAGCGCCTGATGTGCCGATGCGAAATCGCTGCGGGCCTGCTGAAGCCACTCATGGAATGCATCCCGGCGCTCAGAGTGCTCTTCCCACTTGTCAGCAAAGTTCTCTTCGGGGTCGGCTGGGTTTTCGACCCAGTCCACGCCGTTGCGACGGGTAAAATACCGGTCCATTCCGTGAAGGATCGAGAACAGCGCATCGGAGAGACGTTCTTCCTGGTTATAGGCATGTGCGGCAAGGGTGGTGATCAGGATAGAGATCGGCTTGTCATCCGGCCGGTCGCTGAACATTAGATCGCGATGGCGTTTTAGGATCTGGATAGCGCCCTGCAGAGGGGTACGCACCCGCCATGCCGGAACATCCTCAACGCTGGCCTGCATCCTGCGTGCCTCGTTGAGAGCACGACTTCTGAACGCCTGGCCCATCCGATCGCGAAACCAGAGCGCATAGCCTTTGGGATTGCTGCGCGGCCAGCGGCCGCCAGCCTGCCGGAAGCCGTCGTGTTCCTTGTCTGTGATCGCGAGCGCCGTTGCCCCCAGTCGGGCAAGCGCGGGGCCCGCTTCACTCAGATAGCGCCGCTTCTCAAAATCGGGCACCGCAGGCAGGATATCCATGTGAAACTGTGCACCGTCAGCGTAGACTAGGGTCCAGCAGCGGCGCCCGTCTTCGGGTTTGCTCATGCCATAACGCCGGGCATAGGCTTTGACTTCGACGCCAATGCAACGTTTCAGCTCTGCCTGGGTCAGTGCCGACTTCTCGTAATCGAGGCGGCAGACCATATCGATGTCATAGTCTTCTTCGTCTGACGCGGGCCGTATTGCAGTCCCCAACCGAAATGAACCCTGCACATACACGTCGGGACTGTCATCCCGAACAGTCGAGTCCGGCCGGTGCAACCACTCGCCGAGCGACTTGTAACTGCGCTCAGCCTGTTCATACCGACCGGGCGGGACCTGAAGCTCCTCAACTAGGTCTTCCAATAATTGATCAACAGGCCTGGCATTCGCCAAAGGGAATTCCATTATATGAAACCTCCATACGGTGCTGGTGCCCGTCGTCTACTGATTTGGCGAAGGTAGGGCTGGGTAGAAGAGAGGCGGCCAATCCCGCGAAGGTATGACAAGTTTGCGCTCGGTGATTTACAATGGCCTAAGCACTAATCTTGATCGTTGGCTCGAATCCTTTCCCCGGTTTTTGATCGTAGATCACCAAAGGCAGATCGGCTTTGGGCATTCGTGAGCGACCCGTTTCGACAGCCGCGGAAGCCGGAAGAACAGGAAATACGTTGATAGTCGCATCCTCGCCGTGGTGGGCCTTGATCCGATCAAAGAGCCTGCGAAGGTGAGTCTTATAGATTGCAAGATCGTCCTGTCTTCGCATGATGTCGTTATGAGGATCATCTGCCGTGATCGACCAGATTGCCACGTTATCGCCCAGAACCGAGCGAATTCTCTGATCATCAACGGTCGCGCTGAGCGCCAGCTTAAGGGCGACTGGTACGTCCTTTGGCCCAGAGTACTCGCCAATTTTGAAATTTATCGACGGCTGATGGAGTTGCCATTTCCAAGTAGATGGCTCGCGATATTTTTGGTGAACAGATACGGGCATAATGTCACCTAGCAATGTACCGAGCTCGATGAGAAGAGGCTGCGGAGCAAGCGCAAACACACTCAGCTGACGGATTTCCTTCTGCTCTATCCTCTCCTTCACCTTGCGTTGAAACTGACGATGCAGATGCGCGCTCTGTATGCCCCAAAACTCCGGTTCATCATCCTTGATTTCGGAATTCAGCTCGATATCGATGGTTCGTCGCTCTGCCGGATGTCTGTCGGGTGGCATGGCGGCAAAGATGGCTTTGGTGGAAACCAGCGAGTCCATCTGGCCGATAGTTGCCGCGAAACGGAGCACATGAGCTGCGCGGTCAGCGTCCATATCTGTAACAGTCTCGATCCGCTCTTCGTGCTCGCGCTTCATTGCCACGAGCGTTTCTTCCGGATAGTCGTCCACGTGATCTACGTCGATTTCCTTGTGATGGATGGGACACATCAGCATCAGGTTGCTGATATCACGGGCGAGAAGTGGCGAGCGGACTTTATCACCCCTCGGGCCATTCTCGCTATCTGCGACAATATGCGCGATGAAACCGAACTTTCCGTCTTCCTTGCCAGCGATCAGGTCGCCGACAAGGAGCTTGTTGCATCCTGCAAACTCACATCGGCCCGCCGCCAAAGCCCATAACTGGGTCTGTATCTTTGCTGGGATATTTGAACTAGACAATTTTCTGCTCCATTTTGAATAGTGCCGCCACAGCGAGTTTCGATTGGATGGTCAGACGAGGAGCCGACCGATTTCAGGCTATCGAATGATGCTAATGTTCCGGCAATTGCCAACCCTCGCCAAATCCAGCTGCCGAAACTTCATCCGCAATTATCAACTGGCCGGCCTCGGGCAATTGGCCGCGTTGAAATGTGGTGATAGTAGCCTGAATCGAGGCGTTGGCCATTAGACGGACGATGACCAACGCCGCAAACGAAGGTCCGCTGTTCTCGACCATATCCGTCATCGACGCCACGTCGATCTCGCTAGGTATTGGTGGGAATGTCGGGTGCGAGTGCCACTCGCCAAGATAGTCAACCCGTCCAGTACGACCACTATTCTCCAGCAAGATCCGATCCATCTGTTGTGAGTGCGGCTCAGGTACACTATCGAAACGATCTCGTGTCCCCGCCTCAAGATCGACGGTCAAACCGACGAGTTCAAATTTTCCCGGAGCTGTCTGTTCTGCAACCAACCACCCGCCGATCTCGCGGTTGCCGCCTTGCTTAAGGTGGATCTGAAGTTTCGCAAGCTGCGAGCGCGGGACTGTGAGGCTAAGCGTCATCTTGTACTCCCAGGTGAGTCATGACGCGCTCAACGCCCTCTTCTGCACAACTTTTGCTGCCCTTTTCCCATCCTTCGTGAGGAGCGAAAATGACTGGATGGGTGTCGAAGGGATGATCAAAGATCCAACCTTTGCGCAGGCCGATAAAATAGGCAGGTTCCGGATGAACTCTCATCTCTGTAGTTGCAAGGGCGTCCAGGGAGTGACGTACCAGCCTGTTGGCAATGACACCCACATCGCCGTCAGAAGCGAAAAGGGGCTCATCGTCATCATCACCTTGCACCCCGTAATTGTGCTCGCGGCCCTCTGGCGGTGCCATGCCTTTCTCGTCGCACCATGCCCGCAATTGAGTTGCAGCGGTCAGTGGTGGCGGATCTTCAGACGGGATACTTCGTGCAATCAATCCTCCGAGCCCTCCCGCGTAGACTCGTCCCCAAACAAGAGGTTTACGCTTCTGCGTGCAAATGGCTGCTGCCATTCGAAACACACCGCTATCAGCCGTCGTATCTATGACGAGATCACAAGTGCTGATGATCTCGCTCAACTGAGTAATATGCTGGACAGCGGATTGAGACGTCAGACTCATACCCAAGGCACCGACTTTCACTACCGGATTTATTCGCAACAATCTGTGCCTTAGAGAAACTGCCTTGTGATGCCCCACATCCATTTCATCGAGTTCGTTCCGAACTAAGTTGTCGGACCAAAGGACATCATTATCCAGCAACATGAAATGACCGACGCCTTCGCGCGCAAGACTGGCGGCCACTTTTGATCCCAGCGAACCTGCGCCAATGATGCAGATGCTAGATTCTCGAAACATCTTCCCGTGGAGTCGGCGTTCTCTAGCCTTCGGCGGTTCAAAGGTATGAAACAGGTCAATCTTTCGTTTCGCTCCGTTGTGCCGAACGCGCAGCAATACCTCTCGCCTGCCATTTGACATGACAACCAACATGTCGCCGGCGTCTTCTACCCATTTACGGAGCCATGAAGGCAGGTACTGGTACAAGAGCCCCTTGAGCTCTTCAGGATGCAGATCTGGAATTTGTCGAATATCGGGCAATCGATATAGGACCCCAGGGACCACCCTTCCCCCAAATCCCGCACCATCAATCGGCACCCGTAAGCCACAATCCAGCCCGATGCTCGCGATGCGAGCAACAAGAACTTCAGACCCCCCAACCCGGCGCTCCAAAGTCATATGAATATCGGTTGCGTGTCCGGCAAGGCGCAACCTTAAAAGGCGTGCGGTGTCAGGCGGTAGCATGAAGCGCCGGGAGCACCCCGAGAGCAGCGAAGGTAAGTCGGCTGGATGAGCACTTTCCACGTCTGAGAAAGCATCGTCCTTTGTCGTTGCCTCAAGAAGTGCTTTGGCACTCCTTACTACATCCACACTCTTGCAGTCGGGATGCCAGTTATCCGGTCTATACTGAAGGCATAGTTCGCCACCCTCGCCATACTGGTGCTGGGATAGCCGGACCGAGCTATCGGCTGGAAATACAAATGGTGGCAGATCTGGAAAAAGTGCTGGGAAAACCAGCCGGAATGGAATGCGACGCTCACCGGCGAGCAGAACAAACGACCAGGTCAGCAGGCCATCTGCGTTTTTGCCGAATTCGGGTTCTTCCAGCCAATCTGATGCCGCTGCTAGGTCAGCGAGCTCTTCACACTCACGGATTAGCCGCGCTTCGCCGGCTGTGAAGTCCATCAACCAAAACCTTTTGGCTCCGTCGGCCTCCGATCCTCACCACCAAAAACGAGACCGGGCGCAGAAGCCCCGGCTGCAGCGGCAGGAGCAACGGATACCGCACGTGACCCCGCAGATGCCGCTACCCTCGAGCGCGCACCTTCAACAAGGGTGCTTCCAAGATTTCGTGAGAGCTCGTTTAGAACAATATTTGTGTCGCTGAACCTTTGAACGGCACCAAAATCCGTTCGAGCAGCCTCCAGCCACTTGAAGAATGATTCCCGGCGCTTGGGAAATTTTTCCCACCTATCCGCAAAATTCTCTGAAGGGTCAGTCGGGTTGGCGATCCATGACACCCCATTCCGTTCTTCGATCGCGAGATGCATGTCCCTCAGAATCTTGGCAATTGCATCCGATACCCTTGCTTCGCCTGCATAAGCATGGGTTGAGAGCGTCGTAAGGATCACACTAATAACCTTCAGGTCCGAATCCTGCTCCGCGAACCACTCATCCCTGTGACGCTTCAAGATCATGATGGATGACTGGAGAGGCGTTCGCACCCGAAATACCGGGACGTCTTCCACACTCGCTGTCACTTTGCCTTGGGCGTCGAGGAATGCCCTGCGACGTTCATTCAGTTGTGCGATCTGCCTCGACTTGAACCATGCGGCAAAGCCTCTGGGATTGCTCGTGCGCCACTCATCCGTGATGACATGGTAAGTTTCAGCCTTGTCGCTGTCGGTGATGGCGATCGCACCTTCCGCGAGCGATTGATCCGCGAGGTAGGTAGAAAGGACTGCACGCATTTTTGCCTCGTCTGGAACTGCGGGCAATACGTCCATGTGGAATTGCGCACCATCGGCGTAAATCAAGGTACAGCACCTTCTAGACTCACCGACCTCGTTCTTGATCCCTCGTGCATCGCGATACGCCTGGAGCTCAGCCAGCAGAAGAGCGCGAAGATCTGCTTGGGAAATTTGTGCTTTCGTCAGCGACCGGAACGAGACAACGATGTCGAGATCGTAATCTTCGTCCTTGGATGTCGGCTTGATCGGTGTGCCGAGCGCGAAAGAGCCTTGGATATAGACATCGGGATCATAAGCACGAACCTTGGACTCATCGCGATGCAAAAACTCGCCAAGGTCCTTGTAGCGTCTTTCGGCTTGATCAATGCGATCTTGTGGCACTGCCAATTCTTCAGCAAGTTTTTCAATCGCAACGTTATAGCCAAAACCTATGTTCGAACTCGTGTTCATCATCAAATTCCTAACTCAAATGACTTCAACTTAAAGATGTTCGCTTGGGCGCGACTTTTCAACCTTTTTGCGGAACCGTATTTGCAGATTTCCTATAACCCCTCAGTCCGTATGTTCTTGATTTTACGTTCGTCTTGTTTAGCGGCAATGGCGGCACACCCGAGACCAGCTGCTCACGTTGATCCACAGCAGCTCGATACCCTCGCCGCGTCTTGGTCGCCATAAGCTTCACGAGCGCCGTGACAGCCTTGCCCTCGTCATCATGCTGTTCGATCATCATCTGCCCTCGAAACCCGATACGGCCCCACTCCCGAACGAGGCAAGCGCCGCCAAACAGGTCAAACTGAATGCTCATCCGATAGAAGCGCCGCATGTTGAGAGACGGGTCGATCCGCTTAAGATCGATCGTCGTCGGGAACACTTCCATTTGTTGCATCGTATCCAACATATTGGGCATACCCCTCTTCTGTGCCACAATATCAGGTGGACATATGCGTTTCCACTATGTTCTAATTTTTCCCGACTCGGGCGAAACTTTTTCGCTGCACTCCTCCCTAGCTTGGCAGAACCGCTGCAGGTTCGGGACTTTGACTGTACTTCGTGTTCTTCGATAGGGCGACAAATGGTAAAGAACATCTGCATATTCTCGGACGGAACCGGCCAGATGGGTGGTGCCAGGCCGGACCAACGGCTGTCGAATGTTTACAAGATGTATCGCGCCATGCGTCCGGGTCCAGATTCACCAATTAGCCCGAAGGACCAGGTAGCCTTTTACGACCCGGGCTTGGGAACCGGTGAAAGTGGTGGGTTTTTCGGTCGGATCAAGCCGATCCTGGAAAGCGCCGTCGGAACTGGTATCGACCACAACATCATCGATTGCTACGAGCAGATCATCGCCCATTACGAGCCCGGCGATCGCGTGCTGCTGTTTGGGTTCTCTCGCGGAGCCTATACAGTCAGAGCACTCGCCAATGTCATGAACCTTTGCGGTGTCCCGACGCAGATGCCCGATGGTTCTCCAGTGCCGCGTCACGGGCCCGGCCTGCGCAAGATCGCCAAGGACGCTGTGAAGTTCGTCTATAACCACGGGGCAGGAAAACCACGGACACAGAACCCATACTTTGTAAACCGCGAAGAGCTCGGCAAACGATTCCGCAAGAAGTATTCGAGCTTTCCCATTGAAGGTGACGATAACCAAGGCAACGTTCAGCCTACCTTCATCGGGGTCTTCGACACGGTGGCATCACTGCGAACGGCAATTGTCCGCACCTTGGTCTGGGGCGTCACGTTCGGGGCCGGAGCGGCTTTTGCCGCAGGCGTTGCATTCGGGTGGCCTTGGCTTTTGGTTGTTCCACTCGGCCTACTACTGGCTGCGCTTCTTTGGCAGCTTGGTTCCCTTTTGCTCGACAACTTCAAGTATTTCTCGGACGATCCCGACCGCAAACTGAAGCTCTGGCGCCCAACTGATTGGCCGCAGATCCTCAAAACGGGTCACTTCGCGGCGTGGAACAAGCGCAACTACGACAAGTGGTTGGATCCCGATGTCCAACACGCCCGTCACGCCATGGCGATCGACGAAGACCGTGCTGACTTTCCAAGGGTCGGATGGGCATCCAAGGCGGCCGCGATTGAGACCAAAGATCGAGAGCCGAAGTGGCTGAAGCAGGTCTGGTTCCCAGGCTGCCATAGCGACATTGGCGGAAGCTATCCAGAGGCAGAGTCCCGCCTGAGCGACATCGCCCTCGATTGGATGGTCGACGAATTGAAAGACTGCGTTCCGTCGATCCAGATCAACGAGAACGTCTTGAACCGCGCCCCTGACCCTCTGGGTCTGCAGCACCGCGAAGACGCGATGGTAGCCTTTGGACCCCTCCGCATCCGCTGGAAGAAGGGAATTCGCGCAGTTGGCGACGACTTCCCACTCCATCCTTCAGTCGAAGAGCGCATGCGAGCCAAGGCCGTCGCCCAGTGTGGCGAGGTCAAGCCTTACCGACCTGCCCAGTTGAAAGAGCGACGCGATTTGAAATGTTACTACGACGAATAGGGGACCAATCGACCACGCTCACCCACCCAACAACTCCTCGATAAAATCCTCCTGCCGATCGAGCGCCGCTTCCCATTCCTTCGGCACAGCCGCTTCCCGTTCGAGCGTCTCCGGCTCAGGCCGACCGCGCCCGGCCTCCAACGCCATCACGCTCATAGCGCGCGCTTCGCGCCGCTGTGATCGATCCCGGACAGGCGAGCGTTCGGCTGTTTTCACAGGCTCGCCTGCGCCGACCGCGTCACCACCGTCGCCGCCCCAAGGACCCACACCCTGCACGCTCGGCGGATAGGGGAATGGCTTGCCCTCCTGGCGGGCGAGCATATCCTTGAAGGAGGGATCGTCGTAATACTTGATCCGGCTCGCCTTGATCGGGTGCTGGGGCGAGGCGAGGATGATGACCTCGTCAGGGTCCATCAGACGCGCTTCTGTCTCCGACAAGAGCGGCCGCTCTTCCAGACGCGCTGAAGTCGAGGTCGCGCCAAGGAAGCCCTTGTTGCGGCCATACATCCGGGTGACCGCCTCGCGGGTGGTACTGCCGACGGCTGCGGAGACCTCCCTCACGGTGCGCTGGTCGCGAGGCGTAATGTAAAGCTTCAGCCCCGCCCCGTTCTCGAGACTTTCGCGGCCCTCGGGCCCATAGATCCGGTCGAGGGAAGCCAGTGACTGTGCGATCATCGCCACGCGGCCGCCATAGCTTGCCAGCGAATGGATGGCGCGTTCGAGGTATGGCATCGCCCCCATCTGCTGGAATTCGTCGATCATCATCATGACCGGCCACGGCTCGTCCGGGCCCGGTTCGTTGAGCCGGATCGAGGCGATGAGATCGGCGAACATAAGGCGCAGGAGCGGCGCCAGCGTCGCGATGTGATCTTCGGACACCGCGATATAAAGAGACTGCGGGGTCTTTCGGAAGGTCGAGAAATCGAAGTCACTCGCCTCGGTGGCCGAGCGCACCGCCGGGTTGTCCCACTGTTTGAGACCGGCGGTCATCAGCGCCTGGATGTTCGAGGTCAGCAGCCGCGACGAAGCAGAGGCAGCGTTGGTCCAGAGCTCGCGCAGGATGTCTTCCTCGGCCTCGTCGGCGTAGGTCTTGTACTGGGCGTTCTTGTATTCGCCGCCGGCGACGATCTTGTTCACCTCACCAAGGTTCGGCGTGCCGCGCTGGATCGCCAACAGACAGGCGGCGACGAAAATCGACTTGCCAGCCTCGGAGAAGGTGTCGAGCGTCTTGTTGTCCTTGTCGAGGAAGAGGTCGGCAAGGATCGAAACCTCGGTGAAACGCTGCGCGAAGCTCGGGGCCTTGGCGATCCGGGAGAGCGGGTTGTAACGATGCGTGGCATTGGCCCAGTCGAAGGGGCTGAAGCGATAGACCTCGTCGCCGTTGAGTGCCCGCAGCCGCGCGGTCTTCTCGAAGTTCTCGCCCTTTACATCGAGCACCACGACCGAGCCCGCGAAGCTCAGGAGGTTCGGGATCACGAAACCCACGCCCTTACCCGCGCGGGTCGGCGCCACCATCATCACATGCGGGATCGTGGTCGAGGAGATGAACTCGGCCTTGGAGGTCGGCGCGCCGAGTTTGCCACAGACGAAACCCTTGCCCGGGGCCTGCAGCATGTCGTTCTTCTTCAGCTCCGCCTTGCTCTGCCAATGAGCCGAGCCGTAGTCGTCCCGCTCCTTCTTCCAGGTCCAGGCGAGCGCCAGCGTGCCGAGGCCAATCGCCCCGAAGCCAACGGCGCCAAACCCCACCTTGAAGGCCTCGGGATGCGCCGCACGGGTGCTGGCGCTCGCCTTCCAGAGCGCCAACATGTCGAAACTATGAAACCCGGTTTTCAGGGCCAGGGTCAGGTAGAAGGCAGCGACGATGGTGCCGATGACGGCACCGCAGATCACACCGAAGAGGAGCGCGGCCCAGAGGGGAAGTGTCTTGGTCATGGTGGTCATCTCCCCTTTAGAATTCCATCTCGTCGTCGAGTCCGCGGTCACGGCCAGGATCCCGGCCCAACTCCTGCGACTCTTGCTGGCCGCGCAGCCGCGCCACTTCGGTCGCCTTGTCCTGCTGCAACCCGGCGGCGCGATCGGTGAAGACCTGGTCGCCGGTCTCCTCGAAGGTCATTTCGAGAAACTCCTGCGTGACGGTGATTTGATCAAGCTTGCTCGGCAGGGCCGCATCCAGCACCTCGTAGTTGCCGCGGCGAAGTTCGGCCAAGCCTTCTTCGCCCAACTCCTTGAAGAGCTCAGCTTGCAGGGTCCGCTCGACGGTCTCTTCCTGTTCCTCGGTGAGCTTGCCGTCGCGCAACATGTCGGCGAGGTCCTGCAGATAGGGATTGGGCGTCCGGTCATCCTCGTCAATGAGGGGCAGTGTCGCCTCCTCCTCATCGGCAAGGGTCCGGACGATCTCGACGCCCATCTCCTTCGCCCGCTCCATCAGCGCGTCCATCACGCCGTCGACCTTCTCGAGCGCCGCATCGAGCTGGTCGTCAGTCGCGGTCTCAACGCTGAGACCGTCCCTCGACAGCACCGCGTTCATGTCCCGCTCGACCCAGTCCTGCGCCGTACCGTAGTTTCGCGTACCGCCCACAGCGATGCGTGCCACCAGTTCTTCGCTGTCAATGCCCGCGCCGACAGCGCGCTCGAGCACGTCACGCAGCCCGTCGTCATTGCCGGACCGAAGTGCGGCGATCAGCACCTCGCTGCCCGCCCCCGGCGGATAGGGCTCTTCAAGCTGCTTGCCAAACCGCGCGCGCAGTTCCGGGTCCGGCACCATCTGCGAGAGGTCTGCGATAATCGGCGCGGCCTTGGCCTCGAAGGCGGCGCGCTCGGCCGGGTCCAACTCCTCGGCCTTGAGTCGCAGCGCCTCAATGGTGCGCTCGGAATAGTCGATCGCATCACCGACGGTCTTGATGTCCTTCATGTCTATCTCTCCTTCGGTGAAGTTCCACGGCGTACCGGAGCCGAGACCGTCCGCCATGCCGCGCACGGCGCGCGCCATGTGGCGCCGGTCCATCCGGTCCAGCAGGTCGGCGAGGTTCTTGTAGTCCTTGGCGAAGCCCACCACCTGCGCCTGCGCGATGGCGGATTCCTGGGCTGTCATGACGATCTCGCGCGGCAGCCGGGCTTCTTCCTTGGCGCGGTAGATCTCCTCGATCCCGGCGGGCTTCTCGAAGATACCGCGCTCGAGCCGGGTCGTGGCGTCGAGCATCACGCCGTAGCGTTCCGCGATCTCGGCCTGCTTCTCCCGCATGAGCTGCGGCGACATCACGCCCTCGGCCCAGCAGGAGAACCAGGTGCCGTTTTCGACACCGCGGTTGTTCAGGATGATGTGCGCGTGCTTGTGCGCGCGGTCGTCATGGACCGCGAGGACATAGTCCCACTGGTCGCCGTATTCCCCGCTCTCGAAGAAATGCTCCGTCCAGTCCATCGCGATGTCGCGCACCTGATCGACCGTTACGTCGGTCGGGAACGAGAGCAGCATGTGTGAGGTGAACCCGAGCTTGGTCGAGCCGCGCCAGGTCCCGGCCCAGTCCTCGATGATGTCCTCTTTCTGATCCTCAGAGAGCACCGCCGCATCGGTCAGCGCGTTGGTCATCGTCGAATAGGTGTAGACCGCCTTGTCGTTGATGTAAGAGATCTGTGCCCCAAGCGAAGAACGCGTCTTGCAGCCTCCTGCCCGGATCCGTTTGAACACCGCCGCCCGGCTCTGACCCGAGGCCGCTTTCAGCGCGTTTCGCGCCGACAGCGACCCCACCCGCGCGAAACTCCGCCCCTGCCGACGGCCCGCCAGCCGGGCGTCGATCCGCGCTGCGGCCTGGCCCCGGATGCGCTCATCCTCCCAGAGCCGGCCCATGACCGAGGCATAGAGGGCGAGCGGATCAGCCATTCCTGACGAGCCTCAATCCGCGCTCGATCGTGCGCGGGCCATCCTCCAGAACCGCGTCATCCGCCCCCTGCCCTTCTTCCTTTTGCGGCCACTCCTGATGACGCAGCGCTTGCGCCGCATCTTTCATCCGGCCCATCTCACGGCTCATGGACTGCGCCAAATCGAGCAGTTCGATCAGTACCGCGCGGTCCGCCTCCGAGACCTCCAGTCGACCGCGATGGACCGCCTTGGCGAGCACCAATCCAGCGTCGCTCACATCCTTCGCCTGACGCCATGCGCCGCAGAATTCCGAGACCAGATCACGGGGTACATCGAGAAATCCGCATTGTCCGCGCAGCACCGCATTGAGCGCCTGGGACCGGTTGGCAAAACCCCGTTCGCGCCACTCGGCATCGAAGGCGTCTAGCTCGGATCGGCTGGCCCGGAAGGCCACTGTCTCGCTCGGATCGCGCACCGCGAGCCCCTCGCCCGCCTCCTCTTTTGCGAGCCGGTTCACATGGCGCGGCGAGATGCCAAACGCCGCCGCCAGCTCCTTCGCGCTCTCGCCAGCCGCAAAGCGCCGCGCGACTTCGATGCGCTCTTCAAGCTTCAGGTTTTTCGCTGGTCTCGGCACGGGTGGGACCCCTCGGACAAAATGTGCAAACATTGGCCATATCCTGCCAACGTCTTCCTTCTCTCCTTCGCTTATACTTCAATACATCACATTGCGCAATATTACGTTTTGCGTGTCGTGTATTTTTGCAGGCATTGGCCGCCGTCAAGACCCCGCGTCGCGGCGCGACATGGGACGGGTCCCGCCCTCATCGATGCAGGACAAGCAGGTCAAAAAAGCTAACGAAATTTGCGCTCAAACAGCACGCGACGAGAGGCAAACTGAATGCCCGAACCGGTCACGGATCGGGCGCGACGAACACGAAAACTGCCCCGCGCGGGATGACGCGGGTCATACCCTCTGAGGGCGGCACGAAGCTCTTGATAGACGGCGTCAGACCCCTGCGGATCCGAAGACCCGCAGGGGTGTCTGGGTCAGTGACCCAGTCCCTGATTGCGCAGATCGTCGTAGCGGCTGCGGGCGATCAGCGCCTCGGTCTCGAGGCCGTCGAGGGTCTCGGGATGGGAGTCTTCATCGAAGGCCGCGAGGTAGGCCTCGAAGGCCATGTCGGCTTGCAGTTCGGCGAGGTCGATGGTTTGTTCGAATGTCATGGTGTGATCCTTTCCGTTGATCGTCGTTGGACGGATCGTGGAAAAGACCGGGGGCATGAGAGCGGGCTGCACCCGGCACGGGGCGGAATGAAATGGAGCACGCCGGGGGCAGGTTTGTTGTGAGCGATGCCCATCAGCGCTCAAGGCGTCAGCCGTCCAGAAACCTGCCCCCGGCGTTGCCGACCGCTCGACCCCGGGCTAGCGATCTCTAAGGCCAACAGGTCGACGGAAAGGCGCGCGGCGATGACCCACACGCGAGACGTTGCCCCCGGACGCATGTCGTTCATCTGCGGCTTCCACCCTCGCGGCAAAGGGTGAATTCGGCGCCCTGGCAGCTTCGCCAAGACGACCCAAGCGCGGGTTGCTCGAATGAGAGAAGGGGTGCGCTGGCCTCGCTCAGCGGGCTGCCAGCTCTCCCTGCGGACATTCGGTTCCGACTCGGGTTCGCGCGATGCACGTTGTCACTGAACAGAAGGATCGAAGCCGCGTCAGCGACCTATTCAGCCTGACTATCCGCCTCGGCGTCCGCGTCCGAAATATGCGGCATCCTTCGGACACCGATATTTCGCTGGCCGAGGGCTAGCAACTGTAGCTCTTAGGGAGCCAAAGGAGCCCATTTCTGACGACTCTTGCATAAGGCGTTAGCAAGATTGACCAGTTTCCGAGCGACAGCGGTTATGATGACCTTGTGTGGTTTTCCGGCTTTTCGCAGGCGGTCTGCGAAAGCTTTCATGGTCGGGTTGTGATGCGATGCCACCAAGGCCGCCTGGAACATCACGTGCCTCAGGGCACGGCGTCCACCCGCAATAGCTCGTTTGCCGCGAAGGGTTCCGCTGTCATGCGCCACGGGGGCTAACCCGACGAGGGCTGCGGCCTCTTCGCCTGTAATGGCACCGAGTTCAGGCATTTCCGCGATGAGCGTTGTGCTTGCCACCGGACCGATCCCCGGAATGGAGCGCAGGATTGTGGCAGTCTCTGCGAGAGCATTGTTGTCCGATATGGTCACCGCGATGCGCTCTTCGAGGCATTTTATCAGGCTGTCTAACCTAGCTTTCAGTTCGGCGTCGATGTCTTCGAACAGGGCGGCGGTGCCCAGTTTCTGCTGCGCCCTGACCTGGGCGAGCAGTCGTTTGCGCATCTCGACCAGCTGCGTTCGTTTTGAGGTTAAAGCTCTCAGGTCGCGAAACTTTTCTGCTGGAAGGCGACGACCTGCTTCGGGTCGAAAAGCAAAGAAGCGGGCAATAAGCTCCGCGTCGATCCGGTCGGTCTTTGCGCGCGTGCCACGGCTTCGTGCGAATGCCTTCACTTGAGCGGGCGCCACTTGTCGGGCGATGACGTCCTCTGCCTCAAGCGCAGCCCAAAGCTGCCATTCGTGGCCACCGGTCGACTCGAAACAGACGACGGCATCACGGTCGCGGGCAAGATCTGCGACGGCTGCGTGCCCTTCGGATCATTGGGTGTTCTGCATCGAACATCATCGGGTAGGCAATGAAGATCCAGCCAATCGCGGCTGACATCTATGCCGATAATGCGGCCATGTGTTAGGTTGTCCATACTCTCTTCCTTCTGGTGCGCGGTCCTTTGAAAGGCCGCAATCAACTGTTCGAGACAATGAAGAGAGGCGGTGCCGACACGCTAGATAACGTGGTCAAGCCACAAGGGTCAGACGTCGCGCACCACCCCATCACTGACCCTGGCCAGGGTCAGTGATGGGATCAGTTTAGCAGATGCAAAATACAGAAGGGTCAGGACCCATTATCTGATTGAGCTTGTCTTGGTGTCATGATTCACGATCCCCAGTTTCAGGGGGATAGCTTCGACTTGCCCGAGATACGCGGCAGGGTCTGCTCCCAGAGTGTGAACAGCTCCGTGACGATCGGTGCCGAGACAGCCTGCCGTGCGACAGCGCGGGCTTCAGGGCTTTGGCCTCGCACTTCTGCCTCAAGCTTCCAGAGATCGGCCATGCGCTCGACCGTGGTGGTGGCGACCCGGCTGTCTCCGGCGGCATGAAGTTCATAGAACCGCCGTCGGCTGTGGGCCCAGCATCCAGCCAACAGCGGAACATCGTTGCCTGCGCCCTTGCGCGCGAGCTTGTTGTAGGCGGCATAGCCGTCCACCTGCAGGATACCGCGATAGCCTGCGAGATGCCGCCGCACACAGTCACCGGACCGGCTTTCCTCAAAGCGATAGGCCACCATGGGCGGACCACTTCCACCGAAGGTGCTGTCATCACGGGCATAAGCCCAGAGCCAGGCTTTCTTCGTGCTGCCGGTGCCGGGCGCGAGAGTGGGCAGGCTGGTCTCATCCGCGAAGACCCTGTCCCCTTTCAGGATCTCGCCCAGAACATGGTCCGCGAGCATATCCAGTTCGAAGCCTGTCCGGCCCATCCACTGCGCCATCAGCCGTCGGTCTAGCTCCACGCCATCACGGGCATAGATCCCCTCCTGACGATAGAGCGGCAGGCCGTCGGCGTATTTCGAGACCGCGATCTGCGCCAGCAACGCCTCCGTCGGCAGTCCACTCTTGATGATATGCGCTGGGGCCAAAGCCTGAATGACGCCGTCCCAGCCTTTGAACGCGTATTTGGGGCGGCGCGTGACGATCACCCGGAACTTCGCCGGGATCACATCCAGCCGTTCGGAGGTATCTTCGCCGATCAGCACCTTCTGCTTGCCAGCATGTTCCGGCAGATCCTCAGGCTCGATCACCACTTCAACGCGCTCCAGATGCGGCGGAAAGCCTTTGCGTGGCCGAGACGCCCGCTTCTGCTGTGAAGCCTGGCCTGTGCCAACCTGCGCCCGCAGCGCCGAGATACCCGTTTCGATCTCCTCAAAAAGGAAAGCCTGCTGCGCACCCTCATCATCCGCGGCGGCAGAACCAAGCTTCTCGGAGCGTCGTCCGAACCGCGCCCGGTCGTAAGCCTTCAAGATCTGCATCAGCCGCTTGATCCGCTCGTCGGCATCCGCATTGCGGGCCTTGAGCGTCTTGATCTCACGCTCCAATGCGTCAGCGCGCGACGCCTGCGCCGCCATGGCGCGGACCATGGACTTCAGCTGGTCCATGTCATCAGGAAGGGAAAGATCGTCGGCGCTTATGGGGGCGAAGATAGCACATTCTGGCTGGGCATTACGCAGGGTATCCGCGCTCAAGGGGCTGTTGATTCACTTTGCCGCAGTCGGATTATCCAGCAAATACAGGCGCTCTCACCACCATGGGACGCACCCGCTTCCAATCCAGACCATCCACAAGCGCCATAAGCTGGGCGTGGTTGAGCTGGACCCGGACATGCCCAATACGCGGCCAGCAGAACGCGAATTTCTCGAGGCGCTTCGCATAAAGGCAGACACCGCTGCCGTCCCACCAGACGATTTTGACCCGGTCGGCGCGTTTCGCACGGAACACATAGAGCGCACCGCTGAACGGGTCTTGGCCAGCATCGCGCACCAACGACAGCAGGCTATCTGGACCTTTACGGAAGTCTACCGGATGGCTGGCCAGAAAGACCTTCACACCGGAGGAGATCATGCTGCGCGCACCGCGCGTAGGATCCGGCGCAGCGCAGCCTCGTCGAGGTCAGGGCTGACGCGGATGATGACACCGCCCACCACAATCTCCACCATCGGCACGGGTGCGCCGGGTGCAACATCATGCACCTGCTTCTTCAGGAAAGCCTTGCGCCAGCCAAACAGCTGCGCTGGCGAAATCCCAAGACGGCGGGCCAGCGCTGAAACATTCACGTCCGGCTCCAGCGCCGCGGCGACGGCCCTCTCTTTGAACTCATCAGACCAACGGCGCCGCTCGCTGATCGGCGCACCGTCAAGCCTTTCCGTCACAGCCTCGATCAACTGTAAGCTACCAGTCGCAGGCATAGGCGTAGAACTAGTCGTAGACATGGAACCTCGGCGATCAGATCATCGCCAAAAGCTTACCCCAGACCAGCGTGGCCATTAACCCACGGGGTCTCCTTCCCGCTTACGAACATCGAAGATTTGTCCCGGATCAAAGGCTTCCGATTTCCTCGAAGCGTCATTGGCTACGCCGTATGGGTCTACCATCGGTTTGCCCTGAGCCTGCGCGACGTCGAGGACCTCCTGGCCGAACGCGGCATCTGCGTTTCGTACGAGACGATCCGGGATTGGGTGAACCGGTTTGGCCATCAAATCGCCGCCAAGATCCGGCGTGACCGCCCGCGACCGGCCGACAAGTGGCATCTTGATGAAGTCGTGATCCGGATCAAAGGCCGGAGCCACTGGCTTTGGCGGGCCGTGGACGCCAATGGAGATGTGCTCGATATCCTCGTCCAATCGCGCCGCAACAAGGCTGCGGCGCTGCGTTTCCTCCGCAAACTCATGAAACGCTGGGGTCAGCCTCGGGTCCTTGTCACGGATAAACTGCGGTCCTACGGGGCGGCCAAGGCGGAGATCGCACCGGGGCTCGAACATCGCCAGCACAAAGGGTTGAACAACCGAAGTGAGGCGTCCCACCGGCACACAAGGCGGCGCGAGAAAATCATGGGGCGGTTCAAATCCCCGCGCCAGGCGCAGAAGTTCCTGTCAGTGCATGACCAGGCCGCCAGTCTGTTCCGCCCGAAACGTCACCGTCTGTCCGCAACATCCTACCACCATACCAGGTCCGATGCGTTCACGCTGTGGGCCGGCTATGCAGCCGAGTTGACCGTCTGAGTTTGGGCTCCACCGCAAACTCGACCTGGCACCAACAACCTGACAAAACCGGCCGGGCGAACATCGACCTGCTCAGAGCCCGGCTCGTTGCAGGGTCCTGATAGAAAGGAACCCCCAAGCTGCACCGAAATTGATTCAGAGCCAGAATTGCATGCCGATTGACACACATCGGAATTACATCGAACCAGCATCATGTTGGCAGCAGCCGTGCTGACCACGAACCGAAGCATGTACCCCAAGGATCTCAGCCGAAAGCCGCGACAGAAGCCAGGACCGGCACCAAGAATATCAGAGGAACCGCTATGGCGGATCAATTGTCTTGCGAAAACTGCTTGACTGGGACGCCCTTGTTACCGAAGTCCAGAGCCTAACCAAGCATTGCACCGCAAACAAGTTGGCAATCCCATCGCGGCTAGTCGGTTCGGCCGAATTTGCGCATCAGTCCAGCGAGAGCGGCCAGTGAGGCGATCAGGCTGCCATAACAGATCACAACGACTTTGATCCCGAACACCGGCACCAAAAGTCCGGCAATTACGACTGGCAAGCCGAATGCCAAGTAGCTGATACAGAATAGCGCGGCGAAAGTTTCTCCTCTGACATCCTCGGGCACCAGCGGAATAATCGAGCGGATGAAACCATAAAAGCAGGTGCCGAAGCCCGCTCCAACGATAGCGAGCGCAATAAGGTAGAGCACTAGATTTTCGTATTGAATGCCAAACAAAGTGGCGAAGGTTCCCATTGATAGCGCTGCGGTGCCAAACAACATGACCTCACGCGCAGAGTAGTTGCGCGCAATGAAACAAGCCAGCGCACCAACCCCAGCCAGCAGTGCGACCACGAAGCCCTGGACGATCACATTTTGAATACCAAAAACACGTGAGATGATGAGTGCGCCAAGCGACAGATACAGCCCCCCTGTGGCCCAGCCCGCGAATAGCGCCGGAGCGCCACGCCAGAACGTGCCCCTGACTTCGATCGGGAGGCCAACGCGAGGCTTCAGCGCCTGCAACAAGCCTTCATGCCGTGGCGATGTTTCGGGCAAGCCCCATGTGGCCAGCGCCAACACCAGGCTGGCCACTGCAATCCCGGTGAATATATCAAATTTTGGCTCGGTAAGGTGCTCCATTGCGAAGCCGGATACCAAGGCCCCCAAGGCCAGCCCGACGAGGGGGATGACTGAATTACAGATCGCCGCGATGCCCTTGAATTCAGGGGGTTCAAGATCCGTAATAGCCGCCGACAGCGTAGACAAAAGAAGGCCGCATGCTACGCCCTGTACTACACGAGCCAATAACAACGCAGGCACAGAACCTGACAGTTCGAATCCGGCAGCGGAAACAGCGAGAAGCACGAACCCTATCGACAGTACAGGGCGTCGCCCGACATGATCCGAAATTGATCCGGCCACGAGCAGCGTCGCAAGAAGGGCAATTGCGTAGATTGCGAAGATCTCCGACACGACCAAAGACGAAAAACCAAGTTGCTGCTGCAAGAGCGGATAAAAAGGGGACGGCGCGCTCGCGCTCGCCATCATCAGAGCGCTTCCGGTAAGCACGATTGCGAAACCAGCGCGCTCTCTAGCCTTGGGTGACATCACAATCGTAGTCATTTTGGAATGCAGTCCTTCATAAGGGTTCGAAGTTTATCGAACCTTTCTCTAGTTTCTTTCTGCGGAAGGTTCAAGTATATTCGAACCATGAGTATCTTACCCGACACTGCCAGCCCCGATCTTGCGCACCCGCAGGAACAGGAGCTGCAACTGACGCAGGTCTTGTTCGCACTCAGCGATCTGGGCCGGTTGGACATCGTGCGTCAGCTCCGCGACGGCCCGGTCGAAATGGCAAACTGCAATTTAATGGACCCGGAAGTGGCGAAATCCACCAAGTCGCACCTGTTCAAAGTGTTGCGCGAAGCTGGTGTGATTCAGAACATCCCCAAGGGGCGAGGTCGCCTGCTGTCGCTGCGAAGAGATGCGCTTGACCGTCGCTTTCCTGGCTTGCTGGAAGCAGTGCTGAACGCAAACTAAGGGCGTGCCGCACCGATGGCGTATGCATTGCTTGTTCATATGGGCATGATGTCAAAGGTGCTGACTGGTATAGATGCGGATCAGTGTCTTTTCCCGCTCCGTTTCTCAGCGCCGCTCACAGTCCTGTGATTGAAAAAAGCCACACCACCCCTAGACGACCGGTCTAATGAGGCTATATCGGGGGTCATGGAACAGAAAAACGACACACGCTCACAGATACTGACCACAGGACGACGCCTGACAGCCAAGCAGGGCTACACAGGTGTCGGTCTGAGTGCGCTGTTGAAAGAGGCCGGTGTTCCGAAAGGGTCGTTCTATCACTATTTCGCCTCCAAGGAAGCTTATGGCTGTGCGCTGTTGAACGATTTTATGACGGACTATAGCACACGCCTGAACGCGTCGCTTGCGCATCCGGACATGGATGCACGGTCTCGATTCTTGACCTATTTCGAAGAGTGGCGGAAAAAACAGATCAGCCCCAACCTCGAAGACCGGTGCTTGGTCGTCAAACTGTCCGCAGAGGTTGCCGACCTCTCGGAGAACATGAGCAATATCTTGCAGAAAAGTGTGTCCGAAATCGTCGCGCGCCTGACGGAGACCCTTGAACAGGGAACGGACGATGGCACGATCGCCGCGCTTGAAGACGCCCGGTCCACGGCAGAAATGATCTATCACATGTGGCTTGGGGCCAGCCTCGTCGCGAGCCTCTCGCATAGTGAAGCCCCGCTCAATTCCGCAATGGGCGCAACAAAGGTGCTCGTTCCGAGGCCATAACCCTAAAAATTTTATCATGCCAATAGACGACCAGTCTATTCGCGAAAGGAAGCTCATGAAAATCTTCTACAAAACCACTGCAACGGCAACCGGAGGACGCTCGGGCACCGCCGCGCTCAACGACGGCAGCTTTTCAGTCCAGATGGTCCGCCCGGACAGCGGCGAGGCGGGGGTGAACCCCGAGCAGTTGTTCGCGCTTGGCTATGCGGCCTGTTTTGATAGCGCGATGGAAATGACCGCAAAACAACTCAAACTGGATGCCACAGGAGCCAAAACCACGATCGACGTCGGCATCGGCCAACGCGCCGAGGGCGGATACGGACTTGATCTCGACATCACCGCACATCTGCCGGGCATGGCTCGCATGGATGCTGAAAGACTTGTCGAAGCGACGCACCAGGTCTGCCCATACTCCAACGCCACACGCGGAAACGTTGACGTGCGCCTGCACATTGAAACTGAAGGAAACTGAACCCATGAAGAATTTTGACTTTCGCAATCCGACACATATCCTGTTTGGCAAGGGCCGTATCGCGGACCTAAAGGATCAGGTTCCGGCTGACGCAAAGGTGCTGATCCTCTATGGTGGAGGCAGCGCGGAGAAAACAGGCGTCCTTGGTCAGGTGCGTGCGGCACTTGCGGGCCGGACCTTGGTCGAATTTGGCGGCATTGAGCCCAATCCGCGCTACGCCACTGCGCTGGAAGCTGTCGAGGTGATTGGCCAAGAAGGGATCACCTTCCTGTTGGCTGTCGGCGGTGGTTCCGTTATTGACGCCACCAAATTTATCGCGGCGGCGGCCAAATATGATGGCGACGCCTGGGACATCCTGACATCTCGCGGGTCGGTCATCACGCAAGCGCTGCCCTTTGGCACCGTGTTGACCTTGCCCGCCACCGGGTCAGAGATGAACTCTGGCGCTGTGATCACCAACCCTGAAAAGGGTGCAAAGCTTCCGTTTAGCAGCCCGCATTGCTATCCGGTCTTCTCGGTGCTGGACCCTGAGGTCACTTACACGCTGCCGCCCCGTCAAATCGCGAACGGCGTGGCCGACGCCTTTGTTCACATCATCGAACAGTATTTGACCTATCCATCCGCCGCGCGCGTTCAGGACGGTTTTGCCGAAACCCTGCTCCGCACCCTGATCGAGCTTGGGCCCAAAGCCCTTGAGACGCCCGAGGACTATGACGTTCGCGCCAACCTGATGTGGACGGCAACGCTGGCCCTGAATGGCCTGATCGGCGCAGGTGTACCGCAGGACTGGGCAAGCCATATGATCGGACATGAGATTACCGCGCTTAATGACACCGACCACGCCCGCACACTGGCTGTCGTGTTGCCGTCACTGATGAACGACCAACGTGGCCCCAAACGCGAGAAACTGCTGCAATATGCTGCCAATGTTTGGGACATCCGCGAGGGATCCGATGAGGCACGGATTGATGCCGTGATCAAGGCGACACGCGGGTTCTTTGAACTGATGGGCATCAAAACCCGACTCGGCGATTACGATGTTGCCACGCCTGAAATTGATCGCATCATCGTCGCCTTGAAGGATCACGGTATGATCGCCCTTGGCGAACAAAAGGCCATCACCCCCGAGGATGCCCGCCGCATTCTTGAAGCAGCCCTGTAGGAGATAATGACCATGGCACAGACCGAAACAGTAAACCGCCAGCTTGTGCTGGCGGAACGCCCCAAAGGCGAACCGACCAAGGACACGCTTCGCCTTGTTGAGGGGGACGTCCCCTCCCCCGGTGTGGGCCAGATACTTCTGCGCACCGAATATCTGTCGCTGGACCCTTATATGCGGGGGCGCATGAGTGATGCGCCGTCTTACGCCGCCCCGGTGGAAATTGATGGCGTGATGGAGGGCGGCACAGTGGCTCAGGTCGTCACCTCACAGGTTGATGGCTTTGCGCCGGGCGACTGGGTGCTCAGCTTCAATGGCTGGCAGGATTATGCCCTGTCGGATGGCGCGGGGTTGACAAACCTTGGCAAATCACCCGCGCATCCGTCTTGGGCGCTTGGTATCATGGGTATGCCCGGCTTTACCGCTTGGGCGGGCCTTACACAAATTGGCGCGCCAAAACCTGGCGAGACCATCGCCGTGGCGGCCGCAACCGGCCCTGTCGGGGCCACTGTGGGCCAGATCGGCAAGATCCTTGGCTGCCGCGTGGTCGGCATCGCGGGCGGACCAGAGAAATGCGCCTATGCGGTCAATGAGTTGGGTTTTGACGCCTGTATTGATCACAAGGCAGATGACTTTGCCGAACAGCTTGCCAAGGCCTGTCCCGATGGCATTGATGTCTATTTCGAAAATGTCGGCGGCAAGGTCCTCGACGGGGTCATCCCGCTGTTGAATCCAAACGCACGGGTGCCGGTCTGCGGATTGATCTCTCAGTATAATGCGACTGACTTGCCCGAAGGACCGGACCGGATGAATTGGCTTATGGGTCAAATCCTGCGCAAGAAGATCAAGGTGCAGGGCTTCATCATCTTTGACGACTTCGGCCACCTCTACCCGGATTTTGCCAAAGACATGGGGGCGTGGATCGAAAGCGGCCAAATCAAGTACCGCGAAGAAATCATCGACGGTTTGGAAAATGCGCTCGAAGCCTTCATTGGCCTGCTGAATGGTGAAAACTTTGGCAAGCGCGTGATCCGCGTCGGCGAGAAAAAATAGGAAAATAACATGAAAATTCTGATGGTACTGACATCCCACGACACACTCGGGGACACAGGCAAGAAAACCGGCTTCTGGCTGGAGGAGTTTGCGGCCCCCTATTACGTCTTCAAGGACGCCGGAGCTGACATTACACTGGCCTCGCCCAAAGGGGGACAGCCGCCGATTGATCCGTCCAGCGACAACGCTGACGCACAGACCGACGACACCCGTCGGTTCAAAGACGATCCAGAGACGCAAAAGCATCTTGCGACGACGCTGAAGCTTTCGGATGTAACCGAAGACGGGTTCGACGCCATCTTCTATCCGGGCGGCCACGGCCCCTTGTGGGATCTGGCCGAAAATGCGGACAGCAAACGCCTGATCGAGGCCTTCGCCGCCGCCGACTTGCCTGTCGGCGCAGTTTGCCACGCCCCCGCCGTGTTCCGCCACACCCAAGGCGCGGACGGCAAACCGCTGGTGTCTGGCCGCCGGGTGACGGGTTTTACCAACACCGAAGAAGAGGCCGTCGGCCTTACCGATGTTGTGCCGTTCTTGGTGGAAGACATGCTGAAGGCCAATGGTGGCCAGTATGAAAAAGGGGCGGATTGGGCCAGTTTCGTGCTGCGTGACGGAAAACTGGTCACCGGCCAGAACCCCGCCTCATCCACCGCCGCCGCGCAAGAGATCCTAGCACTTCTGAAATAGGAGAAAAACGATGGTCGACCTGATCCTGCACCACTATGAAGCCTCTCCCTATTCCGAAAAAATCAGAACTTTGATGGGCTTCAAGGGGCTGTCATGGTCATCGGTCATCGTGCCTCCTATTGCGCCAAAGGCTGATCTGCTGGCCCTGACGGGTGGCTACAGGCGGGCCCCAGTGCTTCAGATCGGGGCGGATATCTACTGTGATTCCGCCCTGATCGCCGCCGAGCTTGACCAGCGGTTTCCGGCGCGCGCCCTTGCCCCGAACACTGCGGGCACAGCGACCCCGCTGCTCGACAATTGGGCGGACCGCATTTTGTTCTGGCAAGTGGTTCGTTACAGCATGGGCCTGCGGGCCGATGCCGTTCCCCCAGCCCTGATCCACGACCGCGAGGCGTTTTGGGATCACAAGATTGATCTGGACGGCCTGAAAGCGGATGTTAGATATCATCGCGGCCAAATTACAACAGGGCTTGGTTGGCTTGAGAACCTGCTGGGCGGTGCCGATTTCTTTGCCGGGGACACGCCCGCGCTGACTGATCTGGCACTCTATCATGTGGTTTGGTTTTTTGCCAAAGCTGACACAACCGCCAGCGGCAGCGGTCTATCGCCGTTCCCGGCATTGTCGGCATGGATGGCGCGCATTGCGGAGTTCGGTCACGGCACACGAACCGAATTGGCGCCTGCTGAAGCGATCATGATCGCGGTTTCGGCGACCCCTGCCCCGCTTCCCGCAACGGGTCTTGCTCATCCCGCGATAGGCGCGTCGGTACAGGTTCTGGTCGATGAATTTGGCACGGAAGTCATCGACGGTACGCTGGCTCATATCGACGACACCCGCATCATTCTGCATCGGGACACGCCACAGGTGGGAACGGTTGCCGTGCATTTCCCGCGTCACGGCTATCCGCTTCGTACCACCTCAATTCAAGGAGAAAACACATGAAAACGCGTAATCTGGGCGCCGGACTTGGCGCGACATCAGCCATTGGACTTGGCTGCATGGGCATGTCCGAATTCTACGGCCCAACCGACCGCGATCAATCCTATGAAACGCTGGACCGTGCGCTTGAATTGGGCGTCACGTTCTACGACACCGCCGATATCTATGGCAACGGCGCGAATGAAACCTTATTGTCGGATTTCGTTCGGCAAAACCGGGACAACCTCACGCTGGCGACCAAGTTCGCAATCATCCGTTCCGACGATCCGACCGCACGGCATATCGACACCAGCCCAGCCTATGTGAAACAGGCGGTCGAGGCGTCGCTGAAACGTCTGGGGATTGATCAGATCGACCTCTATTACGCGCATCGCCTTGATGGGGTGACCCCGATCGAGGACACGGTCGGAGCGATGGCCGATCTTATCAAAGAAGGTAAGATCAGGGGGATCGGGTTAAGCGAAATCTCCGCACAAACTTTGCGTCGGGCAAATGCGGTGCACCCGGTTGCGGCGGTTCAGACAGAGTATTCGCTGTGGTCGCGCGACCCAGAGGCAGAGATGCTGGCCACGTGCGCCGAATTGGGCACGGCTTTTGTACCCTACAGCCCGCTTGGGCGCGGCTTTCTGACCGGCAAGGTCACCACACTAAGCGACCTGGCTGATGATGATTTCCGGCACACCCAGCCGCGCTTTGCCGATGGAAATCTGGATCAGAATCTGAACTTGCTGGAGCAATACCGTGCCATCGCCGACAGCGCCGGATGCTCGCCTGCGCAACTGGCGCTCGCATGGGTCTTGGCCCAAGGCGATCATATTATTCCGATCCCGGGCACCAAACGGCGCACCTATCTTGAAGACAATATTGGGGCCGCCGATGTCACACTAAACGAGAACATTCTCACCCGCCTCGATACCTTGTTCCCACGCGGCGCTGCCGCTGGCGACCGTTACACGGAACAAGGGATGCAGATGACCGATCTGTAGATCGGAAACCCCGCATTGCAAGCTCGATCGGCGGCGCAGCGCCTTTAACCTAAACCCTGCGCCGCCGCCACAAATTCGCCCCCAAAACGACCGGATCAGGCGTTGGCCACATCCGGCACGCCCAAAGCAACCGGCCCACCCCTTTGTCCTAAATGCACTCTCCTGACAGTCAGGAGACGAGGAGTTACTATGTCAGCCATCCCTGAAACCGACCTCTTTTCCCCCGTCGTTGTCGGACCTTATACGCTGTCAAACCGCATCGTAATGGCCCCCCTAACCCGCGCGCGGTCCCCCGAAAACATCGCCACCCCAATGATGCAGGAATATTACGCCCAACGCGCATCGGCAGGCCTGATCATCAGTGAAGGCGTGAACATTTCGCCGCAGGCCACAGGGTACGCCTTTACTCCCGGGATCTGGACCGACGAGCAAATCGAAAGCTGGCGCCCCGTCACGGCCGGTGTGCATGATAAGGGTGGCCGCATCTTTGCTCAGCTGTGGCATGTCGGCAGGGTGTCCCACCCGGATGTGCAGGCCGGTGGGATATTGCCTGTCGCTCCCTCCGCTGTTCGCCCTGAAGTGGATGCGTTCACTCCGGATGGAAAGAAACCAGCACTCACACCGCGGGCGCTGGCTCTGGAGGAGTTGCCGGGGATTGTCGCAGATTACGCGCAAGCGACGCGCAACGCTCTTGCCGCAGGGTTTGATGGCGTCGAGATTCACGCCGCGAACGGATACTTACTCGATCAGTTCATGCGTGACGGGGCCAACCAGCGTACTGATGCCTATGGCGGATCGGTCGAGAACCGCATTCGGCTGACACTTGAGGTCACGAAAGCTGTCGCGGCCATCTGCGATGATGGCCGCACAGGGATTCGGATATCTCCGATCAGCACGGCCAATGGCCTTACGGACAGCAATCCTGAACCCGTGTTCACCGCACTTGTCGATCAGTTGAATGATATTGATCTGGCTTATCTCCACGTTGTGGAAGGTGTGACGGGCGGAGCACGAGCCGTCGAGGGTGGATTTGATCTGAATATCTTGCGGCAGCGTTTCAACGGGATCTACATCGCCAACAATGGCTATGACAGAGACCTTGCAATTGCGGCGCGCCGCAGTGACGCCGCCGATCTAGTCGCCTTTGGTCGTCCCTATATTGCCAACCCGGACCTCGTGGCCCGGCTACAGCAGAACGCACCCCTCAACGCACTTGACGGCGCGACCGCATATGGCGGCGGGGCCGAGGGATACATCGATTACCCTGTTCTCCCACATGAGTGATCGCAGGAACGTACACTTACCAATCCAGGACTGGACAATGGCCGGTCCTGAAACCTCTGCCTTCCGTGAGCAGATCTAACAAAAAGGGTTCTACCATGGCCTATGAAACACGAAATCCATACACTGGTACTCTTCTGGAAACCTTTCCAGATGCAACCGACGCGGAAGTTCATCAAGCGATTGAAACTGCTCATGCTGCATTTCTATCGTGGAAGGAAACCAGCTTTGAAGAACGCGCGCGAGTGATGCACAATGCCGCTGAAATATTGCGGCGTGATGTCGATATTTTCGCCAATCTGTTGACTGTTGAGATGGGCAAACTTGTGCCCGAAGCCAAAGCAGAAGTTGCTCTGTCAGCGGACATCTTTGACTATTACGCAAACAATGCCGAGGCGCTATTGGCTCCCGAAAAGCTGCCAGTGGCCGACCCCAATGAAGGTGACGCCGTCCTTTCTGCGGAGCCGCTTGGGGTTTTGCTCGCGATCGAGCCCTGGAACTTCCCATTCTATCAGGTGGTCCGTATCGCTGCACCACAGCTGTCCGCAGGCAATACCATGTTGCTCAAACACGCCTCCAATGTTCCGCAGGCCGCCGCCGCATTCGAAAAGCTGATGCTGGATGCTGGTTTGCCTCAGGGTGCGTTCAAGAACCTCTATGCAACACGGTCTCAGATCGAAACCATCATTGGCGATCCCCGCGTTCATGGCGTTGCGCTCACCGGATCGGAAGGGGCCGGCTCGGTCATCGCCTCGCAGGCTGGCAAGGCTTTGAAAAAATCGACGCTTGAGCTTGGCGGTGCAGATGCTTTTGTGGTGTTGGCCGATGCGGAAATGGAGAAAACCATCAGATGGGCGGTCTTTGGCCGACACTGGAATGGTGGTCAGGTCTGTGTGTCTTCAAAGCGCATGATTATTGTTGATGATGTCTATGATCAGTTTCTTGAAGGCTACACTGCGGGTGTCGCCAAGCTGAAAGCTGGTGATCCGCTGGACCCAACCACAACCTTGGCCCCCCTGTCTTCCGAAGCCGCCGCAGAAGAGATCAAAGACAAAATACGTCAGGCGGTATCCTACGGAGCCACAGCAACCGAAGTCGGGCCGCGCGTTCCCAATTCGGGTGCTTTCGTTCAGCCGACCATCCTGACCGATATTTCAGAAGACAACCCCGCTCGGTATTGGGAGTTTTTCGGTCCGGTTTCGATGCTTTTTCGCGCAAAGGACGAGGCGGACGCCGTACGCATTGCCAACGATTCACCATTTGGGTTGGGCGGGTCGGTGTTCACGGCCGATCCGAAGCATGGCGCGGAGATTGCGAAACAGATTTCTACGGGCATGGTCTTTGTCAATCACCCGACCATGGCGAAGGCGGATCTTCCTTTCGGTGGCATCGGGCGTTCGGGCTACGGCCGCGAACTGGTCGGGCTCGGCATCAAGGAGTTCATCAATCACAAGCTGATCTCAGTGGTTGATATCGACGCCCCGTTCTAAGAAAAAATGCGCCAATCGGACCTGTGGTTGGGTTGGCGCATTTGCTTGAAAGGGCTCTGTTGATGGCGTGGATGCCCCTCCCGACGGCATCGCAATGTGCCATTGTGGTGAGTGTTGAAGCCATCACAGTAGGAAGGAGCATCCATGTCCGAAGTTACAATTATCGGTGTCGACTTAGCAAAGCGCGTTTTCCAGTTGCACGGGGCATACAATGACGGATCCATCGCGTTTCGTAAGAAGGTTTCACGAGGTCAATTTCTCGCGTTCGTGGCACAGCAGCCTACATGCATGATCGCCATGGAGGCATGTGCGACTGCGCACGGTTGGGGCCGGGAGTTGTCTGCAGCGACACGGCATTTCCCGGCTGCCTGATGTCGAGGGCGACAAGCCAAAGCGCCAGAAGTTCAAACGATACCCCATCGGCTTCTTCCATATCGACATCGCCGAGGTTCAGACTGCTGAAGGCAAGCTCTACCTGTTCGTCGGTATTGACCGGACCAGTAAGTTCGCAGTCACCCAACTCGTAGAGAAGGCAGACCGCAAGACCGCTTGGGAGTTCCTACAGCAAATGCTCGAGGCCGTGCCCTATCAGGTCCACACAATTCTCACCGACAACGGCATTCATTTCGCAGAGCAACCGCGCAATCGCAACACCGCCTATTCAAGGCCGATGCGCTTCGACATGATCTGCGAAGCCAACAGCATCGAGCACCGCCTCACCAAGCCAAACCATCCGTGGACCAACGGTCAGGTGGAGCGAATGAATCGCACCATCAAGGACGCGACGGTCAAGCGATTCCATTACAACAACCATGACCAATTGAAGGCGCATCTCGCAGACTTCATGGCAGCCTACAACTTCGCGCGCAGGCTCAAGACCCTCGGTGGCCTCACGCCCTACGAATACATCTGCAAGATCTGGACATCCGAGCCAGACAGATTCATCCTAAATCCGATCCACCGGATGCCGGGACTAAACACCTAACGCGCACCAACTGCGCGCGATGGAAAACATGATCCACGACGGATTCCAGGGCAACCGGTATCGGGCATCCTTGCGCCACTAGCCACGCAAATTCATGCGAAAGGTTTTCTCGATGCGGCTCATATCAGAATACTCGACACCCGCCTGCTCAGCGAACTCTTGCCACTTCGCGACCGCGTCCACAATCTCCTCGATTGCCTGGTTCGCCTTGTTGGATTTCAGCCCCACGTTCGAAGCAAGTACCATGAGGTCGCCATGGGTAAAATCGTTTCGCTTTCCCGCCAAGCTCATCTGGTGATCGCGGGTCCATGAGCCAGAAGGATTGTAGGAATAGGCCACGTCATAGGCGGGAGACAGTCGCCAGGCTCCGGACCGGTCCATGAGGAAGGAAATATTCTTGACGTGGTCATCCTGGTTGCGGGCGACAACGTTGAAGACCGCACGCTTGTACTGCTGTTCTACGACGTCCATCCCGAGCCCAAGATCCCTGATTGTCAAGACGGCCTGCTCGTAGGAATAAGATGCCGGGTCGTTGAAATCGAAATGCTGCATCGCGCCTAGCGATTGCATGTGGCGCTTTCGCCCCCGTTCGTCCCGGTCGAACCGACGTGTCATGAAGTGGCTTCGGCCGCCCTCGTGGTGAAGCCTGCATTCCGACATGTCGATGCCCGCTTCGGTCGCCATCAGGTAATATGCGTACTCGATCTTTCCAAAGCCTTGCGGGTCGGCGAGCTCTTTGTCGCGGTTGTTGGACACTCCGTCGAACTTCAAGAGCCAATGCTCGTACCCCTCGTTGACTTTGACTTGCCCTGACCTGAACTCACCGGTGTCTCGGTTCCAGGCGAGTACAGCCTTGGCGCGCGCGCCACCCGCCGAGGTCCCGACGCTCAAGATATCTTCCAGCGCCTCGGCGTCGTCTTCACCCCCCAGCCTACCTGCAAGGTTCTCACGCTCGCTTAGTACCCTGTTTGCCAGATCCACCAACTGGGCCACTTCGAGTTTTTTTGACCGGGTCGCCTTGCGGACCGTCGGCTCGAACTCCAGTGCCCCGATCCCCCGGTTACCGATGTAACAAAGCCGATCCACGGGGCTGAACCGGTCCGCGCTTCGCCCCGTTTCCGCAAGCCACGCATCGATCAGCCGGTTGCCGAACTTGTCTGGCAACGCGTCGGCCAACATGCCGGGCAACCCTTTGAACGTTTCTTTCGGAAGGGCGGGAAACTCGTAGGGTGCTTCCCGAACTGGCATCTTCAGGGGCGCGACCTCAATACCCGCACCCACAAAGGCCGGATCGTATTGAAAGATGCCGAGTGCGCGTGCCTCATCCCAACTCACAGCACCAATGCGCCGACCCCACAATACTATGCTCGCGTCAGTCATCTACGTCATCACCCCAGGTCCATGTTGATTTTCTGGAGCGTTCGGATACAGGACTCGCTCTCCTGCGCTCCTTCCCCTTCTGCGAGACGCGTTCAATTGGCCTGATGTCTCCCTCTGGTAACGCAGAGAGTATTGGCTCTTCCAGATCGAGCGCGGTGGCGACGCGAAGAAAGGTGTCCAGGGTCGAAGGGTCCCCCGCTTCAAGGCGGCGCAGGGTGCGTACTCCGATGCCCGCCTTCTCGGCGAGGTCAGTTTGGGTCACGTTGCGCGCGAGGCGCAAGCGCGCGAGACGTTGCCCGATTTCTTGTTCGATTTGTTGAGATGTCGCCATTTTACTTTAAAGGCCGCAAGATGCCGATTACTCCAGATAATTTGCTAATGTCGGTCGTATATGGCCTTTTATGGTGATTCTTGTCAATAGGCCTCAAGTGGCCTCTTGTAGCGTCAACCCTTCATTACGGGGCCGCATATGGCCTTTCGATGAAAAGTTGGGATATCACTGCAGCGAGTTATTGGGGAAACGGACCCGAGCGAACTCTAAGATTCTCGTGGACCCGCCAGCATAGGCCGCGAGGAGCGTGGCATCGTCGGAAGCAACGGCCCGCGTCAAACTTGCGGTCGGGTGCTGCCAATTCTCTACGGAAAGCACCATATGCCCATGACAAGTGTGATGGTCGATACTGTAACGCCCAAATCGATCGCACTCAGCGTTTCGCGGCCATCCAGAATCCGATTGCACCCAACTTATCTGTTGGGCACTTTGCCACAACAAATAAGTTGGGTATATTGAGGCATGACCATGAACAGAATCACCCTGAACGAAAAAGAAGCGCGGGAAACGCGTGCCCGGATTTCTCGTCTCTCTGAGGCTCTTCACTCGGAGCGCGCGATGGAGCCGGTTGTGGCCGGCCTGCCGCCTGAGGTGGTTTCTCAAGTCTCGCGCATGATGAAGGCCGAGCGCGCGCGCCTGACCCAAGCGGTCGAGGCATACGAAGAGGCCAAGGACACCCAACGACCCACCGCCCTAAAAGAACTGGTTAACCGCGACCTTGGCCTGATGCTCATAGTAGCGCGGATCGCCAACGGCTTCTCTCAGAAGGACCTAGCATGGCGCCTCGGCGTAAAGGAACAACAGGTTCAGCGTTGGGAGGCTGAGCGTTATGCCCCGATCAGCCTCAAGAACTATCATCGCGTGGCGGCGCTGCTGGGAGTCCGGCCTTGGGCTGACATGCCTGACCAACCGGAGCTCCGCGGACTGGACAAGGTCATCGACGGTGTGTCGAAGGCCGAGATCAAGAAAATCCTCAAACATGGGCGCGAGAACGGCTGGTTCGCCGAAGACTTCACCGAGGCGGAGCTTCGTCGTTACATCGCCGAGAACCGGATCGATTTTGGAAGCCCAGGGCTTCTCCGAACTGGCCTCAACGTTGTGGATCACGCCGAAGACGTCTTGCTCCACGCCTGGCGCGCTAGGGTCACCGCGAGAGCTCGTGACGCTTTCGCGGGCGTCGAGGACGTTCATGAGCCGCTTGAACTCAAGTGGATGCCCGAACTGGTCCGTCTGAGCAATGACCCCCGCGGGCCGCTCCGGGCGGTGGAAGTGCTCGCCCACCGCGGGATCGTATTGATTGTGGAGCCACAGATCCCCGGCCTCAAGATCGACGGCGCAGCGTTCATCGTGGATGGGAGACCGGTCATCGGAATGACCGTCAGGACCGACACGGTGGACAACTTCTGGTTCACGCTGATGCACGAACTTGCCCACGTCACTCTTCACTTCTCCACCGGGCTGGCCGTAGGCTTCTACGATCAGACGGACCAAGAGACATCGGTCGATGAACAGGAGGAGGAAGCCAACCGCTTCGCTTCCAACTTGCTCATTCCGGAAGAACGCTGGCGGCGCTCTACCGCCCGAATTGCGAAGTCGGCTGCGGTCATCGAGCGTTTCGCCAACGAGCTAGGTATCCATCCGGCGATTGTGTTCGGGCGGATACGCAAGGAACGGGGCGAGTGGTCCCTGTTCACAAATAAGATCGGGAGGAACACCGTGAAGAAGCTGTTTGTGGGCGAAGCCCAGAAAGGAAAGAGTGATGCTCCCATACTACCCGGCCCTAAGGGCTAAGCCCGGCGAGTTCGCGGCCTGCGGCAGGCTGGCCCCCCGTTATCAGGGGTATGTCTGTCCGCGCTTCGTGGTGCCGCCTCCCACTGAGTCCGACCCCGAAAAGGGGCGCGTGCCCACGCTGGACGAAATCGCCCACATAATGGGGGAGCGCCTCGGAAAGAGCTGGCCCCACCGGCGTGCGTTCCTCGACCCGCAACTTGCGGCGGCGGCCCTCGGCGACGAAGGGGTGGCTACGCTCTTCCGCATCGCCACGGCGGTAAACGCCCGCCTGCTTCCAGTCCTGACGATCGCCGATCTGACCAACCCGGCCCGCCAGGCCCTCATTCGGAACGGCGACGTCAGGACGGGCATCTACATGGACTTCGAGGAGGTTGATCCGGCTGCCCTGGTCGAGGCGGTGAAGAAGGCGGGCCTCCGGCCGGAACACTGCGTCCTCTTCGTAGATTTCACTGGAGCTCCCCTCGGCGCCGACTTCGCGCCTGCTATCGGCGAAATCTTTGACCAACTGGACGCCGCGGCGCGGTGGAGCAAGATCGTCTACCAAGCGTCGGCGTACCCGGACAAGCTGCCAGTCGGAGCCAACGAGCGCACGCTGATCGCGAGGGCGGAGTGGACCACCTTCCAGGCGGCCTTGAAAGAGACCGGCGTCCAACCCGATCGGCTGGCCTACGGTGACTTCGGCGCGGATTGCGGGCGGATGGTGTTCCCGAAGGGCAAGGGCGGTGGACGACCGAGGCCGCACCTCCGCTATACCGGCAAGGCCCACACATTGGTGGTCAGGGGCAGCGATTCGGGAGCCTTTACGCCGACGATGCGCGACGTCTGCAAGCAGATCATCGAGAGCAAGGAATACTGCGGCAGGGGCTTCTCCCCGGCAGACGACCGTATCTGGCGAAACGCAAAGGGGCTGACAGAAACCTGCGGCGACGCGACTGGCTGGCGGGAACTGAACACCGCGCACCATCTGGTCAGGATCGTCAGGGATTTGGGTGCTATGTCTGGTATCGAGTTCGAAGAAGATGCTGTCTCTGAGTACTCGGAGCAGGAAAGCCTTTTCTAGCTCAGCGCTGCACTTAAGCATCCTGATAGGTCCCGTCGGCCGCAGCCGTCACGACCTCATCCTCGGCCATCCATCCGTTGGAGATCAGAAACCTGCGGACTGTGTCGGGGGCCTCGGAATAGAGCACAAGCGCGAGGCTCTCTTCGGCCCGTGTGCAGGTAACGTAAAGCAAACGGCGTGTGCGCTCGATCGTAGTTTCGTCGCCCTTGTCCGCCTTTTTCTGCGCGTCTCGACCAAGGGACTTGACCCCGAACAGCGTCTCATACGAGGCAAGGCCTTTGAATCGTGTATGGGCGTCGTCGGCGATCACCATGACCCTGGGGAACTCGAGCCCCTTGACTCCTTGGTGGGTGCCATAGGGGCTGCGGTCTTCGACATAGGCGAGGTAGCGCGCCACTTGGGAAAACGGGGTCGCAAGCGCCTGCGTCCAGGCCTCGGTGATGGTGGTTTCTATGGGTGGTGCGTCCTCGGGCGTAGTCAGTCCCTGTTCGTCAAAAATGAGACCAAGCTCGGCAAGAATGTCGGCCATGTCCTGGGCCACGGGACTGTTGTCAGGCAAACAGGGCCGAAGCTGGTCGGGGATCAGGAACAGCCGGTGCTCGGCCACGACCCCTAACACTTCGGCACAACTCGGATCCCGTTCATCCTTAAATAGTGTCATCAGCTCCGCGACACCCGCCCGCGCCGCGTCGAGGCCAGAGGCCTGACCCGCGCGCCCAACCCGGATACCTCTCTTATCGACCAGCGGTGAGCCGTCGCGCAGGACTGCCATCGCGGCAAAAGCATCCCCGTTCCTTTGTGCCGTAACAAAAGGCAAGACCCGATGGGTAAACAGCCGCATCGCGGGCAAGGTACCATCGCGAAACCCGTCCTTGAGCTTGTCGGGTTTGCTGAGGGGCTCAAACAGCTCACTGAAGCCGAGACGCGCGGCAGCCATGTGACGCTCAATCGTCAGGGTCTTGATCGCCTCCGCATCCTGCCATGCGCGGTCTTCGGTGATGCGTGCCATTTCCGCCCGGGTCCAAGCTTCAAATGCCGGGCGATCCGTGCCCTCGCTTGGCGCGAGAAAGACCCGCACGGTGCCACCCGGTTTGTCTTCGCGCGCACGCTGCTGGCGGCCATCATCGTCGCGACGGATCGCATTCGCCAATTCCACGATCCTCGCGCGGCTGCGGTGGTTCATCTGTTTGGCCGGTTGCGCGAAATCCCCCACCCGTTGCTCGAGATCGCGCAAACCATCAGTGTAAATGCGCTGCATCGTGTCCCCAAGCAGCCCTAGGGCGATGCGGCCGCGATGGCGTGCCTCGAAGGTCAAAAGCGCCTCCATCAACGGTTTCATCGTGTCTTGGCTCTCGTCGATCAGGATGAACGGGTAGCGCGCCAGAACGATGTTCTGAAACGTCTCACTTTCAGTCATGAAATGCGCGGCGAGCGCAATGACTTCGGTATGTTGCAGCGCATCGCGGCCGAAATTGTCCCCCTCGGGCGCATAGGTGAAGGCGCGGATTTCAGCCAGGCGCTCCAGCCGCTTCTTCTTGGAGGCCATCTTCTTCTCGCGTTTGTCATGGGCGTCGGTGCCCGCACGGCCCTTCGCATGGGCTGCCTGGATCTCGGCAATTTCTGTCCGCAGGTTGCTCTCTAGCCAGCCCCGAATATCCGCCGTGCGCCCCTCAATGAGCGACCAAGCGAAGCTGTGGATGGTCTGTACCTGAAACACCGGATCGGCCTTGACGCGGCGTGTGATCTCATCTGCGGCGGCATTGGTATAGGTGATCACTGCGATCTTGCGGCTGTGTTTTCGTAAGGTCATCAGTGTCGCTGTGTCCAAGCCCTCCAGTGCCTCCTTGAGTGAGCGCGTCTTGCCTGATCCCGCCCCGGCAAAAAGAAAGAAGCTGCGCGGCTGATCGAGGGACAGGCATTGGCGGATCGTAGCGTCAGCGCCAGCGTCGCGGGTAGCGTCGGTTACATCCGTCATGTCGCTCTCACTCCGCCCTTCAGTTGGCCCGCGAGCCACGTCAGGCCTTTGTCGATATATGGCGGTGCCTGAAGCGCTTTGATGTCCTCGATATATAGGAGGTCCAGTGCGAAGGCGGCCTTTTCCGGTCTTTTTGCCAACCTTTCAAAGAGCGCCTTTGCGAGGTCTTCAGGGGCCTGAGCCTCAGCGATGGATTTGGCAAAGGCACGGGTCATGAGGCAGGAGAACTCTGTTCCTGCGGCGTCCGTCACGGCTTTCGGGTTGGTCAGGACCAGAGCATCCTCGAAGGTGCTGGGCGTGACGTTCGTGGACACCGAGCCAAGTGTCACTTTTTGCGGGATTTGATAGCTGACGGCGATGGGGCGGTCAGGGGCCGTGTGACACAGAGCCGTGGGGGGAGAGCCTAACAGCTCATCGATCTCTGCCAGCTTGGGGAGCCAGGTCTTTAGCACGTGGTTGGCTGTGGTTTGAGCAGCCCCGCAGCAAGGCTGGGCCGATTCTTTGACGACCTTCCCGCCTTTGTCGACCTCTGCCACCGCGTCGAGATCGGTGATGATCAGCGTCGGCACCTCCAGTGCCTCGATCAGAGGCCGCAGCCTATGCGCGTGACTGCCCCCCAACTCTAAAAAGGATAGATAGGCTGCAGCCAAATCAGGGTAGTAATGTTGGATCAGATGCGGCAGCAGAATCCGCTCCGCAGCACCCTCGATCACGATGATGGCGTCGGCGAAGAATAGATCAAAATGTGTGCTCAGCAGATAGCGCGTCACGAAGCGATGGGTTTCATTGTCCGCACCAAAGAGCCCAGTCATATTCGCCACACTGGCCGTGGGCACAACTCCATGACTTGGCAGCTCGCGCTTGAAGTAACGCAACTCCTCAAACGCGGCGGCGTGTGCGATATGGCCCGAATGGGTGCTCACGACCAGCTGAGTGGTAAAGGCCGAGCCCTCCTGCTCCAGATCTTTATGGTTGCGCAGCACCTTGTGGGCCCTAGCCATAAAGACCTGCTGTACCTGAACATGCAGATGCGCCTCCGGTTCCTCGATTAGCACCAGTTGCAGAGGTTCGATACCCTTTTCGTCTGGGGTCACTAACTGCGATTTGAACTTACCTACTTGCATCCAGTCATCCCGGAAACGCATTAGCTGAAACACCATGGAGATCAGGTTCTGGAAGCCGAGGCCATTGTAGCTTTCAGGCAACTTCACCCCGGAAGTGTCGCCCGAGATATCGTATTGCACCGCAGCCGGGTGATCGAGCCCGTCAACCGGTTTGATCTGCGTGGCTATGAAGAGTTTCGGATTGTTCAGCCCGCCGGGGTAGCCGAGACTTTCCAGTTCCTTGATAGCATCAGCGAAACCATCCTTGAGCCGGGCATTAAAGGTGGTTTCGGCATCATGGATTGCCTCGAGCGCTTTGACGTCGTTCGGCGTGGGGTCCTTTTCGGGGTCGATATGTTTACGGAAATAGGGCTGAATCTGGCTGGCAATCTTGCGGCTAGTTGCGTTCGTCGGTTCATCGTCGTCACCATTACTGTCCCCTGCGTCTGCGAAACCGCGTTGCGCGTTGATCTCACAAATGTGGATGAGTCCAGCAAAGGGGTTCGAACCGATCCCCTCCGACAAGGCCGGCAGGGCATGCGGCTCAACCGGCCCTGTCGTGGTGAAGCTCATGGGATCCAGAAGATGGGCGTTAAGCTCGAATAGGTCCCTCAGGCGCTTGTCTAGAAATTCTCGAAAGTCACGTGGCCAAAGCGCGAACCCTTTGGCCGTTGCGCCGCCGGGTTGCAGCGTCTGAGCGGCCTCTCGTGCGGCCAGGTACTGCGCCTTGATGTCCGCCCCCTTCTTTGGCTCCAAGCGTAGGCGCACGCCCAGCAAGCCACCAGTCCAGGTCAGTGTTGGGATCAGGTGCGCGACATGGTGCAGCTCTGACGTGTCAGCATGGAGCCAGACGTCAATGAACGGAAGCTGGGCCAGGAGCGGGCTGAGATCCACCTCGACCTCCTGTGTCCAGGCTCCCGCGATCTGTTCAATTGCGGCCCAGTTTGAGGCTGTCACATCACGCGTGTCGATACCGCCGCGATCCTTAAGGAATTTGCGCAGCGCCTTCATGGCCGATGTTTTGCCGCTGTTGTTGGCCCCGACGAGCAGGGTCTGCTTGTCCGACATATCCAAACGGGCGCGCCGCAATTTGCGAAAATTGAAAACTTCAATGCGTGTGAGCTTCATAGTATTGGTGTCCCCCTCGCAGAGAGTGCTGCGATAGTTTCTCTATATATACTCGTCCTGCGGGTGTGTAGCCGTACGCAACCGTCGGGGTTCTCTCAGTATTCACTGTCTGGCTATTCGCTTCGCAGATTCACAGGAGATGCTGTGGAAATCGCATGCTGGGTTTTGGGCCCCTCATCGGCCGTGAGGCGGAACGCCGGAGGCCTTGCCGCCAATAAATGCAAGAGACTTCGGTCAGAAAAAGTGAAACGATTATTGCTTTGTAATCGCGTGACTTTCTTGGCACGCAGATGAATCGTTGCACCGCAAATGAAACGATAAGCACAACGGCGGACTTCACTCTCAGGATCGGCAACGCGTTACCCGCAATCGATTTGTGGCGCTTCGCCCACGACACCCGCATCCACCAGCTGCTCCCGATCGGGAAGATCGCGAAGGCTCTCCAAGCCGAAAGCGACCAGGAACTGCTCGGTTGTCACAAAGGTATAGGGCGCACCGCGGCGCGGCGATCGTGGCCCGGTCCCGATCAAGTCGCGCGCATGCAGCCGCCCGATAAGATCGCGACTAATCTCCTTGCCGAAGATATCCTTGAGCCCGTCGCGCGTGATCGGCTGGTGATAGGCGATGGCCGCCAGGACCGCGACGTCGAATTCACTCAGGTCCAGCAGTTGATCCCCGACATCTGCCGCCGCGCGGATCGCGGGGGCGTAGGTGGCACGCGTGCGGAACATCCAGCCGCCGGCAACCTGGGCGATCTCGAAGGCCCGCCCCTCCAGATCGGCGGCAAGGTCCTCGACCAGCAAATCGACCGAGGCCCCCTGCCCCACGACCCGGGCTAGATCCTCGCGCGGGACCGGCGAGGCCGAGGCAAACAACACCGCCTCGATCCGGCGCATCCATTCCCGCCAGCGCAGATCGGCTGGTAGGTCGGACAACTCGCGATCAAGCTCCGGCTCAGATCTGTCCTTCGCCATCGCTACACCCCGTAGAGCCGGAAAGTGTCGCGCCCGGTCAGCTCGCGCACCGCACCGAGGTCGACCAGTCGGTCGCAGAGCCGCCGCGCGGCGCGATCCGGCAGAGGCAAAGCCGAAGGTGCCATCGCATCACGGGTCAGGAACATCTCGACCGCTTCTCCTGCCCCCTTGGCCCGCAGCTTGGGTGCGACTGCCTTCAGATGCGCCGCCCGGCGCGCGAGATCTGCCGCGAGGCGCACTGCTTCGACCACCGAGGAGACAACAGCGCGATAACAAGCAAGGCGAAGGTCATCGCCCTGTTTGCGCAAATCGGCGCGTTTCAGGCCTGCGGCCAGCAGCGGCACGACATGATCCCAACCGAAGGTTTGGGCGAGGGCCGCGTCCGCGAAGATCAGCGCAGGCACTTCCGCACGCGGCGCCTCGCGCAGCACGGCCTCCAGCACCATCGCGGCACGGCCGACCGGCCCGCCCTGCCCCGTATCGAACCAAGTAGCAATCTGGCCCGGCTCAACGTTCGGCAGGGCTCGGCCCAGAGCCTTGACCGACACCGGCTTTTCCACAGCGCGCTGCCAGGCCAGGTAGGTTTCCCCCGCCGGGCCGGGCAGATCGTCGGGGCGCAGAAGATGTACGGCGTCGCGCAACTCCCCTGCCCTCTCTGGGCGCCCAGAGAACGCGATACAAGCCTCGGCCGCGCGCAGCGCAAGCCTGTCTCGCAACAAGGTTTGGGGAACGTCCTCGCGGCTCAGCACTACATGCAGATGGCTCAGCGCGGCGCCCGACAGAAAGGCCACAGTTTCAAGGGTTTCCACACGCCCGGAGATGACCCAAGTGGGCATTCGGGGTATCGTGTCGAGGTCGCTCATGTGATCGGGCCGGGCAAATGTCATGCCGGAATCCTACATCGTCGCGGCGCTTTCCACCAGCAAATAGCACATAAACCGCCCCTACTTGTCGCCCCTCTTTATGTCCAATAAGTTTGCATTATCGGACATTAAAATATATGCTGGGAAGCAGTTCAATTTCATTGCTGGATTTACTGGAAAATGGCCTCAGAGGACGAAAAACCAACTTCATCAAACTCTGATACAATTCATAGTGCTCAGGGCGACGCGAGAAATCAAGAAAAAAGCGATGGGATCGCCCTGCCCTCCCATGTCGCGGGGTCCGGCAGCCTTGATCGCCTGGTCGACACCGCCCGCGACTATGCCCGCGCTGCAGCGTCCGACAACACGTTGACAGCCTACGCGAAGGATTGGGCGCATTTCACGCGCTGGTGCCGGATGAAAGGCATCGAGCCTCTACCGCCGTCTCCCGAGATGATCGGGCTTTACCTCGCGGATCTGGCCTCTGGGTCAGGCCCCTCCCCTTCGCAGTCGGCGTCCCGACCCCTATCAGTCAGCACCATCGACCGCCGCCTCTCAGGCCTTGCGTGGAACTATGCGCAACGGGGCTTTGCGCTCGATCGCAAGAACCGCCACATTACGACGGTGCTGGCGGGGATCAAGCGCAAGCACGCGCGCCCGCCAGTGCAGAAGGCGGCGATCCTGGCCGAAGACATCCTCGCGATGGTTGCCGCCCTGCCCTTCGACCTGCGCGGGCTGCGGGACCGGGCGATCCTGCTGATCGGCTATGCGGGCGGTCTGCGCCGCTCCGAAATCGTCAGCCTCGACGTTCACAAGGACGACACGCCGGACTCGGGCGGCTGGATCGAGATCTTCGACAAGGGCGCCCTGCTCACCCTGAATGCCAAGACTGGCTGGCGCGAGGTCGAGGTTGGCCGTGGCTCCAAGGATCAAACCTGCCCAGTCCATGCGCTCGAGCAATGGCTGCATTTCGCAAAGATCGACTTCGGTCCGGTCTTTGTCGGGACCTCGCGCGATGGCAAGAAGGCACTGGAGGCACGGCTGAACGACAAGCATGTCGCACGCCTGATCAAGCGCACGGTCCTGGACGCCGGCATCCGGTCGGATCTGCCCGAGAAAGACCGCCTGGCGCTGTTCTCCGGTCACAGCTTGCGCGCCGGTCTCGCCAGCTCCGCCGAAGTCGACGAGCGCTATGTCCAGAAGCAGTTGGGGCACACTTCGGCCGAGATGACTCGCCGCTATCAGCGCCGCCGAGACAGGTTCCGCGTGAACCTGACGAGGGCAGCCGGGTTGTGATGTGGATCAGGAGTCTTCGGACTTCAAAGCCGAAAGTGAGGCAACATGGCGAGGGAGGTCGCTGCGGGAATGGAGGATATCCACGATGATGACCTCGTCCGATCGATCCAGAAAGACCAGGAAATGCTCCCCTGCCCTTATGAACCGCAGGTCTTCGACATCATCAACGAGAACTGCGCAACTCCGACTATGGGCTTGGCCATTCAGAATACTTTCACAGCGGTTGAGCAATTCGGCCTCGTAAAGCTCTGCTTGGCGCAGCCCGAAAGTTTCGATTGTCCATCTGGCGATTTCAGTGAGGCTGGCTTCCGCACGACGGGTCAGCCGGAAGGATCGGCTCATGAACGCGCGCGCGCAGTCGCAAAGGCCCGACGGATCGCATCTTTGCCGCTGCCCTCCGCAAAATCACCCGCATTGGCCTGCGCCAGACCTTCAAGAAGCCCTTGGCGGATGCCCGTGATCTGCGCCTCTTCCTGCTCGAGCAGCCTCAGGCCAGCGCGCATGGCTTCACTCACATTCTGGTAGCGCCCGGACGCCACCAGCGCTTGAACCAGATGGTCTTGGGTTTCGGTCAGGACAACGTTGCGTGTCACCATGGGTCAGGTCTCCTTTATTGGCAATATATGCCAATGCCACTTATTTATCAATACGTCACGCCGCCTGCCCCCTGAGCCTACCATAGAAGCTGCGCTCGAGATGCAGCTCCCCTGCCCCGGCTTTCTCGACCATGCCCCGCAGATATCCGCCCGGTGAGGCAACCTCGCCCGCGCTGTGTTTCTCGAAGACGAGTGCAAACGCGGCCGTGGCCACCTGGGTGCCCATTCGATCCTGCGCCACGTTCCAGGCATGCTCAGAGATACCGATCATCGGCCTGAGTTGACCGGCAACCCGGTGCAGATCGCCCCAATCCTTCAGGAAACCACCCATATTGCGCGCCCAAGACGCGAACTCAGGACAGGCCTGCATGATAGTCGGCAGGTCGAGCGCCGTCCGTTTCTTGCTCACCTCGGCAACCCAGTCTTCCAGCTCCCTGTCAACCCGCTCTTCGGGTGGGGCATTGGGCACCACACCCGCCGCTTCCTCTTTCTCAGAGGAATTACTAATTACAGGATTAAGTTGATTTGTAATTAGTATATGAGGTTCGGAAATGACCTCCCTGGGGTTCATTTCCTGAGTCTTCTTCGCGACTTCGGCGTCTTTACCATCGGTGTTTTCCACAGGTTTTGTCGCACCAGTCGCCATGAGATAGGCCGCCTCGACCCGTTCCTGAAGCTCCTTGAACCACAACAGTAGCCGTTCCAACTGCTCAGAGGCTTCATGGCGACGCGGAAGCCGGTCCAGAAGTTCCTCAAAGAGCCCAGTGAATTGGCTCCAGGGCCCGCGCAGCGAACTGCTGACAGCCGCCTCAATCCGGGCGCGGATCATCCGGCGTGCCACCGTGATCTGGCGCTTCAGGCGCTGGCAGAGTTCGCGCTCGGCCTGCAACTCGGCATGAAGTCCCTCGAACTCATCGACGCGGGCCGACAGCGGCGACAGATCAAAGCCGTAGGCCTCGACGATACGCCCCTCAGCGTTCCTGCGGCCCCACCGCTTGCCATTCGGGCTATCCTGGAAGGAGATCACGCCGATCTCCGCGAGGCGCCGCGCATGGCGCTTGAGCGCGGAGAGCGAAAAGCCCGTCTGTTCCATCAGATAGGCGTTCGACGCCCAGACGATCGGGCGCTGCCCCTCCTCCCAGTCCTGGGCCTGGGTAAACGCCCCCAGTGTATCGAGGAGCATCATGTCGCCAGCCTTCAGGCCGATATGTGCACCAACGCGCTTGAGCGCGACAAATGCCCGTGTTTTGGGTACTGCTACCCGTTCACCGGCTTGGGCAAGTTGCTCAGCAACTCCAAGACCCGGTGTCGGCTTGCGCCAACCTGTATGTTTCATGCCTGTATCTCACCTCCGATTATGTGGAGGCAAAAGAAAGCCGTTCGCTCAAAAGCGTTCATCGTTGACAGTGATTCGTGGGAGAGGTATCTTCTAAGCGACCAAACTTTTCAGATTAGCTCTCAGGCCACACTGCTTGGGGGCTTTTCTTTTGCCTAGATCATTATTCCGACTGCTCCTCTTTTGTTGCGAGGAATTCGCTGTAGAGCTGATCCAGTCGACCGGAGAGAAAGTCTCCGAACTCTGTTGAATCTTGTGCTGTCAGCGAAATACTGAATGCCCTTCCGGACCGGCCGATGACCCCTTTGATGCGGCCTTTGCCGGCGGTCCAGGTGCGCTTCTTGGGTGCGACGCGCGTCTTTCTGCGCTTGGGTGTCCTGCCCGCCTCTGCCAGTCTGCTGTGCAGGAGCTCGAACCTTGCATCGCTATCCAGCTCGTGAAACCCCTCGAATTCCAAGGCACCTTCAAGGACCTTTTGGTTCGCAGGCTCCGAAGCCAGTTTCTTGAAATCCTCCCAGCGGTCACGGCCAATCTGCTTGGCGGGACCGATCCGCTCAATCACATGCCTCGGGATGTTCTGCGCGACAGACAACATGCGCGACAACAGCGTTCCATCAATGGTCAGCGCCGACTGGATCACATCCTTCGCCTGCCCCACATCAAGTAGGCTTTTCGCGAAAAGCGCCTTCTCGATGAATGAGAGATCCGCGCGCGCCGTGTTCTCTTGCCCTTGGGCGAGAATGTGGGCCACATCGCCCATTGGTTTGACGACAGCGCGAACCTTCCGGCCAAGGGCTGACGCCACGCGCACACGCCGATGGCCGAAGACGATCATATAGCGACCGTCCAGATCCGGGTGCGGGCGAAGCAGTACTGGAGTGTCCTGGCGACCAGTTGCAATCGACTCCTTCAGCTCGTTGAAGGCCTCGTCGTCGTCGCTGAGACGATCCGAAACGAAGGACACATCGATCAATTGGGGATCGATTTCGACGATGGTTTCCCCTTCGAGCAAGCGCTTCGAATTTTCGGCGAGATTGTCAATCGAGACCTTCATGGACTTTGATGCGCCACGCATCGCATAGCCTGATCGGCCAGAGTCTTTTGGCTGCTCGGAAGAACTGGCCATCACACTTTTCAGGAGGTCTTTACGAGCCATCAAACTGTCTCCTTCTGGGCGATCATAGCCGTGAACACTCTGGACAAATGGCTGTCTGCACGGCTGTCAAAACTATCAATCTGCACGGCTGTCAAAGACGTCGTCATTCGCGCCCCCATGCTTTGTGGATCAGCTCGGAAACCTCATCGTTTACGTCGTTCAGTGAAGTGATTGCCCGGTCATAAGTTGTACGAACAAACTGGGAGCGCTCAACCTCGTAGAGTGTCTGTTTAGTAATCCCAGCGTCGGAGATCGCCGTGGATTTCAATACAGGCGCGGTAAGCATCTGGTTCGGGAACATCGCCTGCAGAAACCCGACCATCTGCTTTTGAGGGCCATCAGTGGGTTCAAACCTGGTAACCAGATAGCGAAACCACTTAAGTCGCATGTTCGCGCCAGCGTCTCGTATTGTCTTCATGATTCCGCCAAGCATGAGCAGAAACTGACTCATCGACATAACGTCCAGCATCTGTGGGTGGACGGTGACGATGACTGACGACGAGGCTGTCAGTGCGGTCAGCGTGAGATAGCCTAGCTGCGGCGGGCAATCGATCACGACGACATCATAGCGATCATCGACTTCGTCGAGCGCCTTAGAGATCCGAGTGAAGAAAAGCCGCCCCTCGTGGGGCTCGCTGCTCGTCAAGGCAACGGGGGTATCGTACTCATACTCTTGAAGTTCCAAACTTGCAGGCACGATATCAAGGTTAGGAAAATTCGTTGGTCGGATTACTTCGGTAATTGGCTTGCGTTGATCATCGTAGCGGAGCGTCTCGTAGAGCGATGGAACATTATCGAGCTCCGGCTGAATACCATGCAGAGCTGTCAGTGATGCCTGCGGGTCAAGATCGATTGCCAGTACACGATGCCCTTTCAGCGCCAAATGCTGAGCCAGATGAGCCGCAGTAGTCGTCTTTCCGGACCCGCCTTTGAAGTTGACGACAGAAACTACGTGCAATTCCTCACCTTCACGCCGATGGGGCACATACCGCCGCTTTCCAGGCCGACCATGCTTGTCCAAATACGCCCGCAGTTCGATCATTTGCTCAGCTGAATAACTACGCCTCCCCGACGACGAGGTTTCGGGATCAGGCCCCTTACCTTCTAGGTGGAGCTTCTTGATTGTCGACTGCGTTACACCAAGGTAGTAGGCGACTTCCGCCAATGAAAACTGACGTAGACCTTTTTGAGCATCCGGAGGATACTGTTCTTGCCGCAACATGTTGAGACGATCTGAGATTAGCTCTCCTTGCTGGAGAATGATCTCGTCGAAGGGTTGATCCTTCGTATCAGCCTCAAAAGACCTTTCTCGCAT